>SLLF01000269.1 GCA_007134175.1 Kiritimatiellia bacterium
CCGGCAGCCCTGCCCGTTCACCCCGGATGTGGTCGTGGCCATCGACGACGTCGTGGATGATAAGGTGCGCCTGGCGGCGTGTCATGAATCACAGTTTTTTGAATGGTTGGCGCATGACCGGGCGAGGCAGCCTTGACTTATTAAGGCCACATGGCGTACACCGGATGACGGAACCCATTTGCTGAGGAGTATGCATCATGGCCGCGCGACATGCCGGATTAGGTAAAGGATTGAGTGCATTGATCAAGGACACCCCGTTGTCGACGACCGATACGGTGGCGCCCGAGACCGCTGCATCGGGTCCGGGGGTGGTTTTGGTGCCCACGGACCATATTCATAAAAGTCCCTGGCAGCCACGGCGCGCGTTCGCCGCTGAGGCCTTGCAGGAATTGGTGGATTCCATTCGGGAGCACGGGGTGTTGCAGCCGCTACTGTTACGGGCGGCTGACGCCGGCTACCAGTTGATCGCGGGCGAGCGTCGACTGCGGGCCGCCCGCGAGGCAGGCTTGGCAACCGTGCCTGCCATTGTGATGACCGTGGACGATCAGCAAGCGGCGGAAATCACCCTGATCGAGAACTTGCAGCGCGAGGATCTTAACCCTATTGAAGAAGCCGAAGGTTATCAGGCGCTGGCCCATCAGTTCGAGTTGACACAGGAACAGATCGCCGCGCGCGTCGGCAAGGGCCGGGCAACGATCACCAATGCCCTGCGGTTACTCACGTTGCCCGTTGCGGTGCAGGCAACCCTCTCCGCCAATCAATTGTCCAGCGGACACGCCAAGGTGTTGCTGGGTTTAGAAATAGCGGAGGAACAGACGCTGCTGGCGGCGCGTGCCGTAAAGGAGGGGATGTCGGTCCGCGCCTTGGAACGTGTCGTGGCCCACCGGAAACGGCCACCACGCCAACGGGCCGAGCCCCGATCCGATCTGCCGGCCAATCATCTCGGCCATTTGGCGGATCAGCTCCACCACACGTTGGGCACCAGCGTCCGCTTGCGTTCCTGCAAGACCCTGCCATCCGGGAAAACGGCTCCAGGGACCATTGAGATCGACTACTATTCCGCCGATGATCTTGATCGTTTACTGCCCTTGCTTGGTGTTCACGAGTCCCTGTAAGTAATGATGGACACCGAGCCTCCCTATACGACCGATGTCGACCGCGACCAACGGGCGCGGGAATACGAAACGCTGCATAACCGGCTGTATGGGGTGCGGCTGGGGCTCACCGTTCTGCTGGTAGCCGTTTACCTGCTGTCCGGGTCGTCGGCCGAACTGGCCACGGGCTTGCAGGCCCGTTTCGGTGCGCACTGGTGGTGGACCAATGCCGTGTATCTTCTGGTTACCTTTTTTGCCTTTGCCGCACTGCTGTTCCCGCTGAGCTGGTACGGGGACTACCATTTGGAACACCGCTACGGGCTCAGCAATCAAAACCTGAACGGCTGGCTGGCGGATTATATCAAGAGCATGGTTATCGAGCTGCTGCTGGGCACGGCGTTTTTCAGCGTCATCTACGCCCTGCTGCATTTTTCGCCGCACTGGTGGTGGCTCTGGGCCACGGGCGTCTATGTCTTGTTGTCGGTGGTCCTCTCCGCATTGTGGCCGGTTTGGATCATGCCGTTGTTTCACTCGTTCGAGGAACTCAAGGAGAGCGAATTAACCGCTGCCATGCGCCGCTTTGTCGAAGCGGCCGGGTTGCAAGTGGTCGGCGTGTATCGCTGGGGATTGGAAGAGAAAAGTGAAACCGCCAACGCGGCCTTGACGGGCCTGGGGCGGACACGCCGCATTATCTTGAGCGATACGATGCTGGACAACTATGACCGCGAGGAAATCATAGCCGTTCTGGCTCATGAGGCCGGACATTACAAACACGGGGACATGTGGCGTTTGATGGCCATCGGCACCGTCCTGGCGGCGGCTGGTTTCTACCTCGCGGATGTGGTGCTGCATGCGCTGGTCGACCACTTCGGTTTTGCCGGCGTCGCGGAAATCGGGGCATTTCCCATCTTCATCTTTGCCCTGCTGGTGTTCTCCGTGATCAGCATGCCGCTGGGTAATGCCTACTCGCGCCGGCGGGAATACGCCGCCGACGCCTATGCGGTGCAGGCCACCGGCTCGGCCGAGCCGCTGGTATCGGCCCTGACCAAATTGGCGGACCAGAATTTAGCCGACAAGGAGCCGGCCGCCTGGATCGAATTCTTGCTGCACAGCCACCCCTCCATCGCCCGCCGTATCCAGAGGGCGCGCGGTGAAAAAACGGATTAATCCAACGTCAGTACAATCTTCCCGCGCGTGTGCTGGGACTCGATCATTTCATGCGCCCGGGCCGCTTCGGCCAGCGGTAGAACGGCTGCCAACTCTGTTTTGAGCGAGCCTTGCTCCACCCGCATGCGAAGGTCATCCAGTTGCGGCGCGTTCGGTTCCACAAAAACGAACTGCGCGTTCACGCCGTTGTCCGCCAGTTGTCCGCAGGCGATCGGGTCCACGATGGAAACCAGCCGGCCGCCGCTCGTCAGCACGTCGGGGCTGGTTGTCAGGGCCTTGCCGCCTACACAGTCAAACACCACATCCATTCCTGCCGGGTGTTTTCCCTTCACGACCTGGGCGACATCAGCCGATCGGTAATCGATGATTTCCCGGGCGCCCAATGTTTTTACGTAGGCGTGGTTTGGTGCGCTCGCGGTGGCCCAGACAGTGGCACCCGCATGATGAGCGAGTTGGACGGCAAACCCCCCGACCCCGCCCGCCGCGGCATGGATCAATATCTGTTCGCCCCGGCATAGTTTGGCGGTGTCAAACAGCGCCTGATAAGCCGTCAACGCGGCGAGGGGAATGGAGGCGGCCTCGGGAAATGAGCATGAAGTCGGCTTGCGAGCGGCGTGCCGGGCTTCAAGCACCACGTATTCGGCGTAGCAACCCGCCTGCACAATTGGCTTGCGCGCGTAGGCATACACGTTGTCACCGGGCTGGAATGAGTCGACGTCCTGGCCGATTTCTTCCACGGTACCCGCCACATCCCATCCCGGAACAAGGGGAAACTGGTGCGGCACCAAATCCTTCAGCCAGCCCTCACGAATTTTCCAGTCCACTGGGTTGACGCCGGCCGCCTTCACCCGGATCAAGACCTCCCCTGGGCCCGGCTCGGGCTGCGGCAGCTCCATCTGTTTCAGTTGTTCGCGTCCTCCGAATTGGGTGATCGCAATCGTTCTCATAGGGTCTCCTTTTTCGATGGCAATTTTTTATGTGCCACTCCACTATACACGCCAGGGTTCGTTATGCGACCGAAAGCGTCGTCGACGCGCCTGGGGGCGCATAGGTTATTTTTTGTGCAAATGGCACCGAATGGTTGTATCTTCCCTGTATGGAAAAACGATCATGGCTACTGCTGGCTGTCGCTATCATTTGCTGTGTAACGGCAAGAACAACGGCCGAGATGGTGCGGTTGGAGTCCCTTGTGTGGGTGGATCATCCGGCCAACGACGGCGACAGTTTTCGGGTAACCGATGGCGAGCAGGAGTGGCACCTTCGGCTCTATTTTGTGGACACGCCGGAGACGGGACTGGGTACCGACAGTATGGTCCGGCGCGTTCGCGAGCAAACGCGGTATTTCGGCTTGGACCGGTATGAAGACACCATTCGTTTCGGCGGGCTTGCCAGTGAAAAAGTGCGGGCATGGTTAGCTGAGCCGTTCTCGGCCTATACCGTTCATGCGCGCGCCATGGGGATGTCCGCCGTGCCGCGCATCTACGCCTTTGTCGTCACTGGCGACGGGCGGGATCTGGACAAACTGTTGGTGCGCGAGGGGTGGGCCCGTGCCTTCGGGGTGGGCCGCAGAGACTATGTGGGTACCCGGCGGGATGAGCGCGCGGCGGTATTGGCCGATCTGGAGGTGGCCGCTATGCTGGAGCGGCGCGGTATTTGGGCCTCCTCCAATCCCGACCGAATCGCCGAATTGCGTGCGGTTGAACGGCAGGAAGCGCGGGCGCTGGATGACATCCGGGCCCAATTGGGGGTTGGACGACTGGAACCGGACGATACGCTGGACTTGAACCGCGCATCGTTATCCGAGCTGCAACGGCTACCCGGAATCGGTCCGGTGCGGGCACGGCGAATTGGGGAGCATCGGCCGTTCCTTTCCATTGAAGAGTTTACGCGCGTCCCGGGTATTGGGCCCGCCACCCTGGAACGTCTTCGACCTTGGCTGGTAATCGAACAGCC
>SLLF01000280.1 GCA_007134175.1 Kiritimatiellia bacterium
AGCCATAATTAACTTGGCGCGTCTGGCCGTGGCCCTATAGAATGACGGCATTGTTCAACCGTACCACCGCGAGCGCCTCAGGGGGGAGTACGACCAAAGTGGGGGGATTAAGTCGATATGAATGCAAACTGCTATGTGCCCGGCGACGGGCAACTGGAACACGCGTATCACATGGCCCGGGAGTGGTATGCGGCCTATGAAGTCGATACCGATGCGGCCATTGCGCGTGCGCTGGAGGTGCCCATTTCCCTGCACTGCTGGCAGGCGGACGATGTGCAGGGACTGGAAACGCACGAGGGCAACATCGATGGCGGCGGCATCATGGCTACCGGTGGCTATCCGGGGCGCGCGCGGAACGGGGACGAGATCCGGCAGGACCTGACCCAGGTGCTGACGCTGACGCCGGGTGTGTTGCGCGCGAATATTCACGCCTTCTATGCAGAAACCGGGTCGACGCCGGTTGACCGCGACGCGTTGGCCCCGGAACATTTCGCGCGCTGGATGGATTGGGCCGCCGCGCAAAAAATCGGCTTGGATTTTAACACCACCTTCTTCGCGCACCCGCTGGCGGCCGATGGGTATACCTTGTCACATGCCGATCCGGCGGTTCGTGATTTCTGGGTGGCACACGGTGTAGCCTGCCGCCACATTGCGCAAGCTATGGCGGAACGGTTGGATTCGCCGTGCGTGTTGAACCACTGGATTCCCGACGGTGCCAAGGATTCTCCTGCAGACCGGTGGAGTCCGCGCACGCGGTTGGTGGCCTCGTATGACCGGCTGCTGGCGGCGGAACACGGTATTGATCGCGCCCGTTGCGTAGACGCCGTGGAGAGCAAGTTGTTCGGGTTGGGTAGCGAGGATTACGTGGTGGGCTCGTTCGAATTCTACAGCGCCTTCGCCCTGACCCGGAAATTGCTGTTGTGCCTGGATATGGGCCATTTCCACCCAACCGAAACCATCCATGATAAATTGTCCGCGCTGCTGCAGTTTCACGAGCGGTTGCTGCTGCATGTCAGCCGCCCGCTACGTTGGGACAGCGATCACGTCGTGATCTTTAATGACGACCTGCGGGCGGTATTCCAGGAATGGGTGCGGGGCGGCGCGTTGGATCGGGCCGTGGTGGCGATGGATTTCTTTGATGCCAGTATTAACCGCGTGGCGGCCTATGTGATCGGGGCGCGCGCAACGCGCAAAGCGCTGCTCTACAGCCTGCTGGATCCCGTTGCCCTCCTACAGGCCTGCGAGCAGGCGGGCAACCACGCCCGCAAGCTGGCCTTGGTCGAGGAATGGAAGACCATGCCCTTTGACGCCGTGTGGCATTGGTGCTGCCTGCAAGCGGGCACGCCGCCCGGTGCGGCCTGGTTGTCGGCGGTAGACGCCTACGAGCGAGACGTGCTGGCCAAGCGAGTCTAGTTAAGAAAGCAGTGAGCCCGTCAAAGCATTAGATTGAGAATGAGGAGAAGCTTATGAGAGAGGCCAGGAACTATGTGGCTTTAGACCTAGGTGCCGGCAGTGGGCGCGCCATGTGGGGCTCGGTTCGTAACGGGCAACTGGAGTTAACCGAGGCGCATCGCTTTAGCAACGATCCGGTTGCGCTGCCGGACGGCTTGCATTGGGATGTGTTGCGGCTGTGGGATAACTTGAAAGTGGGTGTCCAACGGGCGGCTGAAATGGCGGGGGGCACACTCGACGGGTTGGCCGTGGATACGTGGGGCGTGGACTACGCCTTGCTCGATGCCAAGGGGCAATTGCTGGGCAATCCCTACAACTACCGCGATGCACGGACCGACGGCATGCTGGAGACCGCGTTCGAGCGCGTGCCGCAAGCCGATATTTTTGCGGCCACCGGTATTCAATTCATGCCCATCAACACGCTGTACCAGCTGCTGTCTCAAGTGCGCTCCGCCGATCCCCGCCTCACCCTTGCCCGGCACCTGCTCATGATGCCGGATTTGTTCAATTATTGGTTTACCGGCGTAATGAAAGCGGAACGAACCATCGCCAGCACCAGTCAGTGCTACGATCCGCGGCGCGGCACCTGGGCGCATGAATTGATGAAGGCGCTGGATATCCCCGTGGGCCTCTTCCCGGACATCGTTGCGCCCGGTACGGTGCTGGGGCCGCTGCAGCCGAAATGGGCCGCCATGTGGGGCGTGGAGGCAATGCCGGTCATCGCGGTCGGCAGTCACGATACCGCCAGCGCGGTGGCTGCGGTTCCCTTTGGCGGTCAGGGGGAAGCGTTTCTCAGTTCGGGCACATGGTCACTGATGGGCGTTGAAACACCGCGACCGGTAATCTCGGACGAGAGCTTGCAGTATAACTTTACCAACGAAGCTGGTGTTGAGGGTACGACCCGGTTGCTCAAGAACATTACCGGCCTGTGGATTACACAGGAAATGCGCCGGATATGGAACAGTGGGGGTGAAGCGGTGACCTACGATCAAATGGCCGACTGGGCGCAGCAGGCGGAACCGTTTACCCTGTTTATCGATGGCGACGACGCGCGTTTCATGCCGCCGGGCGACATGTGCGAACGGATGGTTGATTACGCCCGGCAAACAGGACAGCCGGTGCCTACGGAAAGGCCCACCTTCATCCGGGCCGCATTCGAAAGCCTGGTGTTCAAGTACCGCGTGGTGCTTGACCGGCTGGAGGCGCTGACCGGTGAAAAAATTCACACGCTCCATATCGTGGGGGGGGGGACGCGCAACACCTTCCTGAACCGCTGGATAGCTAGCGCCACTGGCAGGACCGTCAAGACCGGCCCGTCGGAGGCCACGGCGGCCGGCAACGTGCTGCTGCAAATGATGGCCACCGGGGAGCTGGCATCGTTGGCGGCAGGACGCGAGTTGATTCGGGACTCTTTTCCCTCCGAAACATTTAGACCGGAAGACCCGGCCCCGTGGGATGCCGCCTATCCCCGTTACCTTCAGACGATAGGTTTGGATTGATTGCCGCATACGGCAGAAAGGAACCAATGAACACCATGAGCCATCAAGACGCCACCGTGGCGCATATTCAATCGGAATTAATCACGTTGTCACATGAGTTGGGACGAGAAGATCGACGCTTGGCCTTGCTGGGAGAGGGAAATACCAGCGCGGCCATTGGCGACGGGACTTTCTGGGTAAAAGCATCCGGCTCCCGACTGGGCACCTTGCAACCGGAACAACTTAGCCGGGTCGTAACGGATCGCGCCTTGGCCGTCCTGGATGAAAAAAATATCGACAACGCGACGGTCAATCAGCGCCTGCAGGATACGCTGCTTGATCGGGCACACCCGCAACCATCGGTGGAAACTTTTTTGCACGCCTTGTGCCTGACCATTGGCGAGGCGCAGTGGGTGGGGCATACGCACACCGATTCGGTCTTGTCTATCCTCTGCAGCGAAGCAGGCGCGGACCCTTTCATGCAGCATATCTATCCCGACGAGATTGTCGTCTGTGGGCGGCATTTGGCGGTGGTGCCGTATGTGGATCCCGGTCTGCCGCTGGCGTGTGCGGTCCAGGAAACCCTGCGCACCTATCGCGAACAGCACGGCCACGGCCCCAAGGTGTTACTGATGGTTAATCACGGGCCGGTGGCCCTGGGGAAAACGGCGGGTGAGGTGCTGAATATCATGCTGATGCTGGATAAATGGGCCCGTATCCTGATCCATGCCCAGGCGTTTGGCGGTCCGCGTTACCTGGCAGCGGATGACGCCGATCATCTGGATAACCGCCCTGATGAACATTATCGCCGTAAGCAACTCGCGGGTTGACCGACATGTTAACGCATATCTATGACGTGGACGGGGTGTTGTGCAATTCCGAGGCGTTCATCGCCGAGGCTGCTTGCCAATTGTTCCGTGAACAGTACGGTATAGACGTCGGGACGGAAGACTTTGCGCCATTTATCGGCAGCGGTGAAGATCGTTATTTGGGTGGTGTCGCGGAGAAATGGGGTGTGGCGTTGGACTTGCCGCGCGATAAAGAGCGGGTATACGAGATTTATGCGCGTTTGGTTCCCGGTCGGATGGAGCCGGTGCCGGGCGTCCTGTCTTTCATTCGCAGGGTGCGTGAGCAGGGGGGGAAACAGGCAGTGGCGACCAGCGCCGATCCGGTGAAGTTACGGGCTAATTTTGCCGCGCTGGGGTTGGTTCCCGGTGATTTTAATGTTTGTATTACGGGTGCCGATGTGGCGTACAAGAAA
>SLLF01000367.1 GCA_007134175.1 Kiritimatiellia bacterium
TTGGCCAACAGCGAGAGCAAGCTCATCTCCTCATCAACCCAATGGCGCCGGGCACGGACGGCATCGAAACCGATGAACCCGATGCAGCCTTCTTCGGTCATCAGCGGGATGGTCATTAAGGATCGTATCCCTTGCTCCAGAAACGCCGCCTTGCTGGGATGGTCGTCGGCCATGGCCGCCACGTCGGGGACGTGATACGGTTCCCCGCGCCGGTGACAGGCGGTACCCTCTGCATAGGTGGACATCGGCACCTGTTGCAGGGTGTGGAGCAAGGATGGAATCCCTTCCGCACACCACTCGTGGGTATTGGTCAGGGTCTTGTTTTCCCAGTCATATTCAAATAAGTAGGCCCGGTCCGCCCGATTGAAAAGAGCCACCTCTTCCAAGGCGGTCCGGGTGGCGACATCACTCTGGTCGGTGGGCAAGTTAATGAACCGGGTGGCCAATTGCATCAGCAACTCGAGCAAGTTTCGCCAGCGGGCCAACTGCTCCTCGTACCGCTTGCGGAGCGTGATATCCGTCACCAGCACCGCGAAATGCCCGGGAGCGGGACGGTAGGCCGTGACTTCAAAGTGCCGGTCAAGCTCAACGCCGTAGTGCTCGAACCGGTCCGAGCGACCGCTTTGAACCACCTTGGCGTAACGCTGCAACCAGAAGGGTTCCGAGTCAGGCATCACGTCGTGCAAGGTGCGCCCGATGAGCTCGCGGGCCTTCAACCCGGTCTGTTTTTCGAAGGCGGGATTAACCTCGATAAACCGATAGTCAACCGCGTTGCCGGCTGCGTCGTATATCATTTTATGCAGGGCGAAACCGGACGACATCGCTTCGAACAAACGCCGGTACTTGGCTTCGCTGCGGGCCAATTCCGCATTCCGTGCCCGGCGGCGGAGTTGTCCCGCCAGCACCGTCAACAGCGCGGTCAAGACCCAGCCGGCGCCAGCGATCAAATAGCCGATGCGCACGGGATACAGCACGGCAAAAGCCGGGGTCGGGCAAGCCGAAAGAGCGAGCGGGCGACCGAAAGCGGAGAACAACTGCAAATAGCGGGCCGGACCATCGTGTGGACATTCCCGACTGGGGCGGTCTACAGCGGGTGCCGCTCGCACAGGCTGCGGGTAACGCGCATACGGCCAATCGCGGCCTAGCGTCGCATCGGCCAAACGAACATCGATCAGCGGGACATGCGTCGCCAGTTCGCGGACCGCCTGCTGCAGCAGGATTTGCAGATCGACCAGGCCGACTATCCAGCCATCCTGCCGCGGGCCACGGTCCGCAAATACGTCAGGCAGCGTTAGTGCCCGGCAGACCAGCAACCGGGGACGTTCATCACCCGTGATGCCCGTTGGCAACGGTGCCGCATGCGTATGACCGGGCAACGGTGCCGTCCGGTTCAATAGGGCCAGCAAATCGGGTTCATGACCATGATCAAACCCGAGCAAATCCGGCGCATCCTCCCGCCGGTGCCAGTAGACAGCGGGGTGAATCGGATCTTCCACCGACGTACGCCCTTCGGTACCATCCACTGCCCGCCCCCAGGCGATCAGCGGTTCAGCCTGTGCAGCGCCCCTATCGGCCGCCGGATCACGGATGGGACCGTCCGGGCCGGGGATCCAGCCCAGCCCTACCAACGGCGAGGCTTCAATAAAGGCCTCGGCAATATGGTGAAATTCCTCGGCATCCACCCATTCGCTGGCTTCAAAGAATTTCTGGGCCGAGCGCAATTTGCTATTTATCCGTGCCAGGAGCTGGCGCGCAGCTTCGGCATGGGTATCGGCCAACGCCTCGAAAGCCGTCGTGCGCTCGCGCTGTTCGTAGACCAGCACCCACGCCCCGAGCGCCATGGAAAACGCCAGACCGAACACGGCAACAAAGATCGTTTCCGCGTGGCGCAATCGCCGTTCCATAGACCCGACGGCCCGGGACTTCATCATCAGCGCCACCCCGCCCAGCAACAGGACGAGCAGTAGTGCGCCGCCCACCCAGTAGATGGGGATCCGCACCGGAAGCACCTCCGCCGCCCAGTCCACGTCCAGCATCTCCAGTCCCACGACCATTAGAATGTCACCGGTTACCCTATCGCGGACCGGGGCTAACGCCGTAATGAAGGTGCCGTACTCATCGGTGTGGGGACCGAATACGACCGGTCGGGCATCATCAAAAATGGCTAGGGCTTCCGGCGGGGGCAGGCCATAAATGGCGCCCCGGGCCGAGGCCAAGGGATTTGCGGGGGGATAGTTCTCCGGTCCAAAGACCAAGGACTGGCCGCGCCGCTGGATACTGTAGATACCAACCCCGGGCAGCAATTGACCAAAAGCCTGCATTTTGGCCCCGATGTCCATATAGGCCGGCTCGTCGCGGTCGGCAGCGGTAAAGGTCAGTGCCAGAGCCGTTTCCGGATGAATATCGGCCGCCAATCGGACCGCGTTACGCAGTAATGACCGGCGCAGTTGTTGGTCAACTGCACGTACCTGCTGTTCCGCGCTCCACCAAGTCGCCAAGGCAATCAAAGCCGCGACCAACGCAAAGATAAGCGGCAACAAGAGGGACAACAGCGGCTTACCCGTCGTTGTCCCACCCGTATGTTTGGATTCTGCTCTTGCCATGCTCGCTCCCCTACGGAGAACCGCCCAGATCCGGTTGCGCATTGAAGATACGATCCCCCGCATCGCCCAACCCCGGCAATATAAAGGCTTGGTCGTTCAACCCCTCGTCAACCGCGCAGACATAAATTCTGGTTTCAGGAAAACGCGCATGCACCCGGCGAATGCCTTCCGGTGCCGCGATCATCGACAACAGGTTCACGCGCGCCGCGCCCCACTCGTAAACCGCCTCCAGCGCCGCCACAGCCGAGCCACCAGTCGCCAGCATCGGATCCAGCACCATCGCCACATCGACCGGCTCGGACAATGGTAATTTCTTGTAGTACTCCACCGGCTGATGCGTCTCTTCATCGCGATAAAAACCCAAGTGCCAAACCTGTGCCTCGGGGATCAATTGGAGCACCGGGTCAACCATACCCAGTCCGGCCCGCAAAATCGGTACCAGCGCCACCCGCTGGGTGAGCTGTTGCCCCTGGGCCAAGGCCAGTGGCGTAGCGACCTCTACCGGCGCCAGTTCCAGGTCCTGACACGCTTCATAGGTCAGCAGCATTGAAAGGCGTTGTACGTTGACGCGGAACGATTCGGGCGTCGCTCGGGCGTCCCGCAACCGCACCAGATGGTGCTGCACCAGCGGATGCCCAAGTTCTATGACATTTTGCATGGTGTGAGCATGCCTGTATGGAGTGCCGCCTGTCAATAATCGGTTGCGGCCTTTGGGTTTTCCGCTTGTCGCCTCCACCACCATGACGATAATGCGCTTATGGCTGAACTCGTGAATCACTTCTCATGGTCCTTCAGCGCCGCCATGGATTTTGAAATCTGCCGGCGCAAGCGTTACTGGAGCAAGTACGCCGCGTGGGGTGGCTGGAAATCGGGGGCCCCACCACCGACCCGTCAAGCCTATCTCCTGAACAAGCTGGATTCACGCCACACCCTGATGGGGCGGGCCACGGAAAATGGTGTCCGCTGGGCACTGGACGAGCAGCAGGCCGGCCGCGCACCGACGGCGGAAGCCGCCTACGAAGCGGCCGCGCGACCGCTGTTGAACCGGGCTTGGCAGGATTCCAAGAGCGGGGCCTGGCAACAGAACCCTAAAAACCGGATCGGCCTGCACGAGCATTACTATCCACAGCTCCATCCCAACCTGCCTGGCGACTGGCCCGCTAAACTACGGGCCTACGTCATGCGCTGCGTGGACAACTTTATTCAAACCGTGCTGCCCCGCCTGCGCACCGTCACCCCTGATCAGGAAGTGGTCCTGGCCGCACCGGAATCCTTCAGCTGGGAAGGGCTGACGATTTATGCCGTACCGGATTACGTCTACCAGCAAGACGGGATCTGGCATATCCACGACTGGAAGGCCGGGAAACCAAGCGCCCACCATCTCAAGCAACTGGCGGTCTACGCCCTATGGGCCCACACCAAGCACCAGGTATCGCCTGAAGCCATCCGCCTGTACGTGGAATACCTGCACGAGGGGCGCGTCGCGGTGGAAACGGGATCCGCCGCGCTGCTGGACCAGGCCCGGTCCTTCATCCAGGCGTCCGCCATGGATATGGCGGACTACCTGAAAGAGGGCGATCCCCAACGCAACCAGCCCCGCCCCCGCGAAGAATGGGACATGACGCCCGAGCGCACGGTCTGCCGACGCTGCAACTTCTACGAGCTGTGCGCGCCCGAGTTTACAGATTCGGATTGACGGTGTGCCACTGATCCAACGGCGGCAGGACCCCCATCGCAATCACCTCATCCCGCAGCTTGCACAGATGCTGACAGGATTCCTTCAAGGCCGCCAGATCGCCTTCCGAACCGCGCGGCATGGCCGCCTTCAGGCCGTTGGTATCCAGGGTCGTCTCCATCGCCATCATGATCTTCTCGAATCCGTTGGCCGGATCGTTGACGTATACGCCGGAGGGCCATGGATAGCCCTGCCCGTCCATGACCGCCTTCACCATCAACAACGATTGATGGGACGGGCTCTGGAACGAGCTGCGCCCGCGCAACTGGATAATCTTCTTGCCGCCCTGGCACACATGCTCGCGAATCGCATCCCATTGTTCTTGAGTCAGCCGGTCCGTCCCGATCAGCTCCGTTAACGGCGTGCCGGCCACCTTTGTTTCACCCGCGAACACCGCCATCATTTCGCCGTGCCCGCCGTAGGTGCGGCAGCCGGTGACTTCATCCTGCGCCACTCCAAAATGCTGGGCCAGGGCGGTTTGCAGCCGAGTACTGTCGAGCGCCGCCAAGGTCCCGATGGCCGACGGGGCCAATCCGGAATGCACCAGCACGGTCAACCCCGTGATGTCGGCCGGATTGAATATAATTACACCGAACTTCAGATCCGGCGCGTGCTGCTTGATATCGCGGCCCAGTTGCGCGGCGATTTCGGCGTTACCCTTCAATAGATCCTCGCGGGTCATTCCTTCTTTGCGCGGGGCACCGCCGGAAGAAATCAGATACTTGGCCCCTTTCAACGCTTCGGCTATATCCGTGGTCCAGGTCACCCGCGCACCGGGAAACGCACAGTGATACATCTCTTCAGCCGCCCCTTGCAGCCCTTTTTCAAACGGATCATACATGCAGACATTCGGCGTGAGCTGCAGCGTCAACGCCGCCTGGGTCAGATTGGAGCCGATGGCGCCGGCCGCACCTAAAATGACGAGTTTATCTTCTGTGATATAGGACATTGTTTTTCCTTTATGGTTGGGTTTGTCTCAATACGATTGGTAACGCGCAAACAGCGCACGCCCGCAAGGGCTATGTCCGCAATCTAACCAGTAACCCCGGCAAGGTCAAGCATAGCTGTGTGCCGCAGCGGAGCCGATTGCGCTGTTTTAAAGGTGCGTGAATAGAGGCTGAAAAGGAGGCTTGAATTCAGCAAGCCGATAGATGCGGGTGATCGTGCGCCGTCCGGGGCATAGGACCCAGCCGGTAGCCAGATTGATGAAGCGGGTCGATGAAGTGTACCCGAGTAAGCGTGGGGACGAAGTGTACGATTACGTGTCGACTCGGGTCGGTTCAGGCACTTACTCGCCAACCTTAACCGCCACCCTTCAGCGGTTACGCTTACTCGAATTTCTTCATCGAAAAAGTGCGAAAGTTCACCCATTGTGTGTAGCGGAAAGGGCTCGATTGGAGCGAGAAACGAGCCATACTCCTGGCCACAGCCTGTAGCCAGTCTAAACTCCCGCTCCGTCCGCACAAGGCGGACGGGGGCGCACAGATGCAGCCACTCAGCCTGATCCCCGGCGAGATGCGGTCTGGCGCGATTCTGCGATGTCTCCCTTCGACTCCGCTCAGGGCAGGCTCGCTCGACATGGCCAAGTCCCACCAGGTTCCATAACAGCCTCCACACACGTTCCTTTCAACCATGATCCTGGGCCCATTGACGGGCCAGGGCGTCGTCCACATCGGTGGCGGGCTCGACGGGTGGCAATAGGTCGGTATTGCCGCCACCATCTTCAAAATTGATGTCCATGTTGCGCGGATTGGTTTTCCAGGCCCCGGCCGTGAAGTCGGGAATGTCGATCGCGCTGGATCGATTCAGCACCGACCATTGACTGAGCGGGGCGAGGGCGCTCCAGGCGGCGGCATCATAGACATCCTGGGGCAGCGGTAACCCGTTACGCAGACAGTCGATCAGGTGCCAATCCATGCGCAGATCGGATCCGCCATGACCATGCCGTTCAGTAGACGCACCCAGCTTCCGCGCCAGTTCGGGGGTAAAGCGCTCGCGAATCGCAGCGCATTCTGATTCGTCGACCCAGTGCCCCCCGGTGGCAATGCGCGGCGGTGGCGGATCGAAGAGCGCGCAGCCGGCGGTGCCGTATATGCCGTGAATGAGGTTATGCGGCTGCGGCGTGTGCGCATCGTGCTGGACGACGATGGTCCGCCCCCGCACCGTCCGGATCAAGGTCGTGTTCATGTTACCGCGATAGGCCAGTTTACTCAACGGGGTGTACGTGTCCGGATCGTCCTGAGCCAGCTCCCGGGCTTTGGCGGCCAGATTGAAATCACCACTTTCCATTGAGACCATGTAGTCGAATTGGTCGCCCCGGTTAATGTCCATGATTTGCGCGATCGGCCCTACCCCATGAGTGGGATAGAGATTGCCCCGGCGTTCGGCATAGGCCTTCAACCACCACCAGTCGGTGTAGTTGCCTGTCCCCCAGGTGCCTTTGGCTTTTGAACCCAGGTTGTTGTTGACCTTGCTGGTGTTGTAGGCCCCCTCCGCGTGCACAATGTCGCCGAAGAACCCGGCCTTGGCCATCATGAGCGTCTGTAACTGAAACGTCATGTAGGAATAATTCTCCAGCATCATGAAATGCCGGCGCGTTTCCTCCGCCGCCTGTACCAGTTTCCAGCAGTCGGCCATCTCCCACGCGGCAGGCACCTCGCAAGCAACGTGCTTGCCCTGCCGCATGGCATAGATCGAGATGGGCGCGTGCAAGGGAATCGGCGTGCAGACAAAGATCAAGTCCAGATCCGCCTGCTGGCAGCAGGCTTGCCACGCATCTTCGCTACCGGTATGAATTGTCGGCTCGTGTCCGGCCGCTTGAGTCCACGCCAAGCCGCGCTGGATCTGTTGCGGTGTTTTGTCGCAGAGTGCGCGGATTTCAACGTTGCCGATCTGAACCAGCGCCTTGACGTGATTTGGACCACGATTACCCAAGCCGATGACCCCAACCCGGACCGTATCAATCTTGGGTGCGCGGAACTTCGTCATGTTATGGCGCGTCACGTGTCGGGCACTATATTGCCGATTCAAGGTGACTAAATCCGGATTACGAACGGCTTCAATCTGCATGGTGTCGGTATTCCCTTCTGGTTGACAACTCCGCGCATTATATATGATGGGCCGCGTTTGTGTAAGCTCTGAAACTGATCAACCGGCTCAACAGGGCGCCCGACCCGCTTCACAGGGTACTTAGTCGCCAGTCCTGGACTACGAGTTGTAATTGAGTTCGCCCCCGGTAAGTGTTGGCATTGAGCTGAAAGGCGATGTCGAGCGGGCCGTCCGGCACCGTGCGATCCGCCTTGTTGAAGGCGATGGCGTCCAACTGGGTGTTGCCGTCCAGCACCGTGAACTTCAGGTGGTTTTGGCCCACCGTGCGGGGGGTGCCCAGCAGCCGCACGCCACGCACGGCCCAAACGGGCTTGGTATTACCTAGCCCAAACGGAGCCATCCGCTCCAGCGCCTCCCATAATGGCCACTCCATCTCGTCCAAGGCGACCCAGGCATCAACGGGTTGTCGGGGGCGCAAGGCGGACCGATCCACCCGCGCCCGGACCGTATCGTTAAACCGTTCCCGGAAGGTATCGATCCGTGCCGGATCAAGCTGCAGTCCCGCCGCCATGGCGTGTCCGCCAAAGGTCAGCAGGCTGTCGGAACAGTCGCGCAGGCCGGCTACCATATCGAACGGCGCCAGGCTGCGTGCGGAGCCCCGCGCCGTCCCGTCGGGGGCTATGCCGATCACCACGGTGGGGCGCGCGTACTGCGCGCAGATGCGCGAGGCGGCAATGCCAATCACCCCGGGATGCCAATCATCACCGGCTACCACGACTCCGTAATCCCGGTCGGGATCAAAATGTTTTTCCATCCATTGCAGCGCCGTTGTGACGATACGTCGCTCAACCTCCTGCCGTTCTTTATTCGCCTCGTTCAGGCAGGTCGCCGCGCGCGCCGCCTGAGCGGGATCCTCGGTCAATAGCAAGTCCAACGCTTCCTGTGCGGTACCCAAGCGTCCAGCGGCATTGAGGCGCGGGCCCAGCAGAAACCCAACATGGTAGGCGGTGACTGCCCCATCTAGACCGGCCACGGATTTAAGCGCCACCAGACCGGCCTTGGCGGTCTGGGACAACTGCTCCAAGCCGTACCGAGCCAGCATCCGGTTTTCTGCTTGCAGCGGGACCATGTCCGCAATCGTACCCAGCGCAACCCAATCCAAATGCGGCCGCAAATCGAGCTGGTTGGCTGCAGGCTGGCCCGCCAACCGCAACGTCTTCAAGAGTCCGTGGGCCAGTTTGAAGGCCACGCCGACGCCGGCCAAATCGCTCCACGGCCGGGGCGCTGCGGCAGCCCGCTTCGGGTTCACTACGGCCCGCGCGGGTGCGAGCTCCGCGCCAATTTGGTGGTGGTCGGTCACCACCACATCCACGCCCGCCTGCTGCGCCCGCTCGACCGCCGCCACCGATCCGGTACCGCAATCAACGGTAACGATACAGTGAGGGTCGTGCTCGGCCAACGCCCGTTCCAGCGGTTCAATGCCCAACCCGTAGCCATCATCGACCCGGTGCGGCAGGAACGGGATCGCGGTCGTGCCAAGCTCTCGCAGTACCGTCACCAGCAGGGCCGTGCTGGTGATCCCGTCCACATCGTAATCGCCATACACCAATACGCGCTCACGACGGGTCACCGCCTGCGCCAGGCGCTCAACCGCCGGCAGCATGTCCGGCAAGTCCAAGGGATCGGAGAGCGCACTCAAGCGTGGCTGCAACCAGCGGTCCACCGCTGCGGCCGAGGTTTGGCCGCGCGCCGCCAGCACCGCGCAAGCCGGTCGCGGCAGACCGGTCGCGGCCACCAACTCCTTGACGGTATCGGCGTCGCACGGTGTTTCTTCCCAAATGGCCGTTTCCATTACCGGTCAGCCTAGCGCGGATATCGCATGGGGTCGAGCCGTAGCTGAATAGTTGCCGGGCCGCACCGTCTAATGGTACAAGCCAACAGGCGTGGAGAAAGCGTCGATGACAGGAGGGCGGCATGATGAACACGGGACGATCAACTATTGCTGGGACAGGAAAGCTTGGTCAACGGCTTCTGCCCGGGGGTCGCGCACTACTGGCGGTCAGTGCGGTGGCCCTATGGACCGGCTGCGCCACGACACAATTCGACCCGGTTACGGGCCGGGACGTCCGCAACCTGTACACGCTGGATGAAGATATAAATCTCGGACTAAGCGTCCGGGACGATATCCTGGAGGCGACCAAGGAGGCCGGGATCCCCATCAATCAGGATCCGGCGATGCAAAACACGCTTTCCAATATGATGCATCGGATCGCCGCCGTATCGCACTTCCCGGAGCTCCCCTATTCCGTCACCTTGATCCACACCAACATCGTCAATGCCGCTTGTGCACCGGGTGGGCAGCTATTCTTTTGGGAAGGCTTGTACGATCCCAAAACAGGCTTGGTAAACCGGGACGACGAGAACGAGCTGGCTGCGGTTATGGGCCACGAGATCGCGCACGCCACGGCGCGGCACACCACGCGGCGGATCACGCGCACCATGCCGATCAACGTTCTCCTGCTGGCCGGGGCCCTGGCGGCGGAGATGACGGACAATCAGGATTGGGCCTTGGTACTGGGCGGCGCATTTGTGGTCTACCAGGGATTAATACTACCGCGTTACTCGCGGGAAGATGAATACGAGGCGGACCGCGTGGGGTTGATGTACATGGCACAGGCAGGCTACGACCCGCGCGCGGCGCTCCGCATCTGGCAGCGGGCGCATCAGCGGGATGGCGACCCGGGCGTTTTACAGTACTTGGCGTCACATCCTACGCATCGCAAACGCACGCGCCAATTGAACCGCATGATCCCGGAGGCCATGGAGTTGTACCGCGAAGCCACCGGTTCTTATCCGCCTGGTTATGCCGCCTACTCGCATTACACCCCGCCCCGGGCGAAAACGACAGCCGCCGATCAGTGGTGGGCGCACTGGCACGCGACCTGGCCCGAGCCGGAAACCGGGGTGGTGGGTGCGCACGCGGCCCACGCCCATGGGGTTCACGCCTGCTGTTCCGCCCATTCCGCCGCGAAATAGGTTAGGATCATATCGGCTCCCGCCCGCTTGATCGCCAGCAACGATTCATCGCGGACGGATGCATAATCGAGCCAGCCCAGTTGCGCGGCCGCATGAATCTGGGCGTACTCGCCCGATACCTGATACGCCGCCAGCGGCAGATCGGTGCGACGGCGCAGCGCATGGAGCACATCCAGATACGGACCCGCCGGCTTCACCATCAGCGCGTCGGCCCCTTCCTGGTCGTCCAGCAGCGCATCAGCTACAGCCTCGCGGCGGTTGGCGGGATTGAGCTGATAGGTCCGCTTATCCAAAGATGTCGTCCCGGCGGCGCGCGAGCTGCCCACGGCTTCGCGGAACGGCCCGTAATAAGCCGAGGCGAATTTAGCGGCGTAGGCCAAAATGCCGGTCCCGGCATGGCCCGCCTCATCCAGCGCCGTGCGCAACCCCCCCACCCGTCCATCCATCATGTCCGATGGAGCCACCCAATCGGCCCCGGATTCCGCCAGGCGGATACCCAAGGCTTGCAATACTGGAATAGTCGCATCGTTGTCGACATCCCGGCCGTCTGCCGTCAACACGCCGTCATGACCGTGGTCCGTGTAAGGGTCCAGCGCCACATCGGCAATCAGCCATAGCTGGGGGTACGCCTGCTTAACTGCCCGCACCGCGCGATAGATCAAGTTGTCGGCCGCGTGCACGTGGCTCCCGCTGCCGTCCTTGAGCCCCGGCTCGATTTGCGGGAACACCGCCACCGCCGGGATACCGAGATCGACCAGCCGTCCGCATTCCGCCACCAATCCCCCTGGCGCATAGCGGTACATACCGGGCATGCTGTCGATCGACTGCGGCGGTCCGGTGCCGTCGGTGACAAACAGCGGCTGGATAAGATCGCGCACATCGAGGCGTACCTCTTGCACCAGGGCCCGCACGGCGGCGGTCTGACGTTTACGGCGCGAGCGATAGGCGGGAAACGATGCGGACATAGGCCGGAACTCCTTGGTTATGGCCGGTAAGATTACCCGAAGAACGCCCTGCAGACAACTGGATACCAACGGGTAAATCACCGCCTGCGACGCAGGCGGGCGGCATAAGCCCCGTCGGTCTGGTCATGTGGTGGGAAGCGGAACGCGGCTTCCTCCAACTCGAATTCAGGATGGCGCTTTAGCCACGCGCGGACTTGCCCCTCGTTTTCTTCCGTCTCCAGGCTGCACGTGCTGTAGACTAACCGACCACCGGGTCGCACGCTGCGCGACGCTTGATCGAGCATGGCCGCCTGCAATTCCGTCAACTGCCTCAACTGCGCCTCGTCTAAACGGTAGCGCGCATCCGGCCGACGACGGATAACGCCGGTATTGGAACAGGGGACGTCCAGCAGTAAACCGTCAAACAGTTGCTCGGTTGAATCGGAAAGGGCATTAAAGGTGGTGAGTTGCACATCCTTGTAACCGCAACGCCGGCAATTCGCTTCCAGTTGCCGGATGCGCAGCGGATTTATATCGGAGGCCCACAGCCCTTGCCCTCGCAGGCGATCGGCGATGGCCACCGCTTTGCCACCCGGTGCGGCACAGCGGTCGGCAATCTTTTCACCGGGTTGCGGGTCCAGCAGGTCCACCGCCAGGAGGGTAGCTGGATCCTGCACCATGTAGGCCCCTTCGGCAAAACCGGGACATTTGGCCACGGGCCGCATATCCGCCAGTGCAATAAAATCGGGATGGGCCATGGCCGGTTCCGCCGCAATCCCCTCGCACAGTAGCTGTTCAAGCGCGGCCGCCCGCGATAGTGGGGGACGTACCCGCAACAGCAGTGCCGGCTTGCGGTTGTTCCAGACGCAGAGACGCAGCGTATCCGCTTCGCCAAAGGCGGTGCGCCACCGCGCCAGGAGGCTGGATGGATGACTAAAGCGTATGCTTGGCGGCTGTTGATGGAGTTCGTCCAGCAGCACGGTGCGCTCGCGCAAGGCGCGACGCAACACGGCGTTGACCAGCGGGGCATGGCGCCGAGTCCCTATCGATTTGGCGGCTTCCACTGTTTCGTAAACGGCGGCATAGGGCTCCACCTCGTCCATGAACAGCACTTGGTACAAACCCACCCATAGCACGGGGCGCACCTTGCCCGTCGGGACGCGGCGCGGCACCAATTTGCTCAATATCCAGTCCAGCCCGTATTGACGGCGCACCACCCCTAAGACCATCTCGGTGATAAATGCCCGGTCCCGGTCGAGTGGTTGCAGACGGTGCTGCGGCATGGCCCCATGCTCAAGGTAGCCCTGCAGGATGCGCGCGGCTTCATAACGGCTATTAAACAAAAGGGGCGTCATACGTCACCGTGCAGTATAACGGTCAGCAGAAATTATTGGCGAGTGTTTTCGGAAAATAATGGAAAAAAGAGGGGAACACCCGTAGACTGTCCGCCATGAAAGATCACCATTCAGCTCCGTTGCGAAGCGGTTGGCGGGCGGGCATGCAGGTGGGCCTGTTGCTGGTGCTGGCCACGATGCTGGCGGGTTGTTCGTGGCGCGATCCGCGGCGCTCACCCCCACGACGGCTGGCGGCGAGCGCGGCGCAAGTGCAGCGTTTAGAGGTGACCGCCTACTGCCCCTGCGGCAGCTGCTGCGGCTGGGAACGCAATTGGTGGGGGCGTCCCGTCTATAGTTACGGCCCGCAAAAAGGGCAACGCAAGCAGATCGGCTTGACCGCCAGCGGAACCCGGGCGCGGCTGGGCACGATTGCCGCCGATACGCGCATTTATCCTTTTGGCACGGTCATGTATGTTCCCGGCTACGGTTATGGCGTGGTGGAAGACCGTGGTGGCGCCATTCGCGGACAGAAAATCGACCTGTTCTTCCGCACCCACCAGCAGGCCTTGGAATGGGGGCGTCAACACAAGGACATCAGGATCTGGCTGCCTTGAGGCCCCGGGCTAAGCCAGCTTCGCCTCGAATTCACTCTTTTGGCGTCCGGTCAGCGGGTTGGGCTGTCCGTCCCGCAACGCGCGAATAGCACCAATTTCATCCGCGGAAAACCGGCGGCCGTTCAGCACATGCCGCTCAAACGAAGCATAGGCGAGCGGCGCAACAGCCCGGGCAATATCGGCGATCACCTGCGCATATTGACGGATTTCCCACTGGGCATGGTGGTCGGTGCGCAGCTTGATAAAGTGAAACAAATTGTGCAGATCCATCTGCCAGTACCACTGCGTGTACAGGGAGAGTGGCAGGTTGATGCGCGCCAGCTCGCGGGCTATGTCGTCGCCGATCAACTCCTCATACGCGGCATAGGCCGTGCCCTGATCACGGCGCAGTAGATCGAGGACCTTACGGCTTAATTCCGGCGGGACCTCTTCATCGTCCCGGCCTTGCTTGTTGGCAGCGCTCTGGCGCTTGATCTGCGCGGGTTCGGGAAGATAGCACTCCCGGTCGAGGACACTGTAGCGCCCGGAAATCTCATTAAGCCGGGCCGTCCGGTGCCGAATCCATTGGCGCGCCACGAAGATCGGCATTTTGCAGTGCAGCTCGATGACCACATGTTCAAATGGTGAGGTGTGCTGATGCCGCATCAAGTAATCGATCAAGCCCGCATCCTCGCGCACCGTCTTGGTGCCGGCCCCGTAGGAAACACGTGCGGTCTGCACGATGCGGGCATCGCCGCCTAAATAGTCCACCAGTCGCACGAATCCGTGATCCAGCACCTGGATTTCTTTATCTAGCAAAGCTTCTGCTTCCGGTACGATACAATGCGCCATGGTTCCCTTTCATGTTTGACTGCCCGGCATCCGGACCATGTCGGCATGATGCGTTGCCCCGTGAGGCGTGGCAAGTCTCTTTCGCACGGGTACGGCGGGCTCCCGGGAACGCCGAGCCCCAGCTCGGCACATGCCATCCTGCGGGGAAATACCGGTCACGCCGGCACGGCCGGATGGCCGTCGCGCACGGTTTGCGGCGGCACACCGAACCAGCGCCTGAAGGCCCGCGTAAAATTAGCGGGGTCGCTGAACCCCAGCTCCCAGCCGATCTCCTTGATTAACCGATCGGTCGTCTGGAGTTGGGTCAGCGCATGATTCATCCGGATATGCTGCAGATACTGCTGGGGCTGCTTCCGCCCAAAACGCTGGAATAAACGGCACAAATAGGCCTTATCCACCCCACAGGCCATCGCCATGGCCTCCAGCGACTTCCGCTCAAAGGCATGGGCTTCCATATATTGGCGGCACCGCTGGTAAGTCTGGAAGGCACGGGCATGGGCCGGACCACCCGGCAACACCAGATCCGCCAGTTTCAGGATCAGATAATCCAGCGTACGCGCACAGCATGCCACCCGATTGGAACGATCACCCAACCCAAATGCAATCAAATCGTCGATGATCGCACTGATGCGGTCGGGTTGCGCCACCCGCGCCACGGTTCCGGGCCGGGCATGATGCGCCCGCAGCCACGGACCAACCCGCGGCCCGGCGATCATGATGAAATACTTCACCAGCGGATGGTCCGGATCGGAACAAATACGGTGCCGCGTTCCGGGCCCGTACGTGAACCAACTACCGGGCACCAGCGCATACGTTTTCGCAGCCAAGTGTAGCGTGCCGGCCCCGCCGACTACAAACTCCAATATGGGACAAGGAAAGGTCGCACGCTGGATGTTATAATCGGGCCGGCAATGCTCCCGTCCCCCACCCACTACATGCACCGGCAAGCTATTGGTTTCCGGAACGGGTAAATGAAAGCGGCGCGCCCACGTCACCTGAGCGCTGAAATACTGCGGGATAGGAGTGGTTAACAACAAGGCGCGCGACATATCGTTACGTTGACGCCAA
>SLLF01000149.1 GCA_007134175.1 Kiritimatiellia bacterium
TCGTAATCGATCGATTACGAGTACGAGTACGATTACGATTAAGAGCAGGAACCTTCACCCCTCTCTTCCCATTCCGGCTAACGATTACGGGCGACGGCTACGGATGACGCGTTTTCATCCTTCATCCTTCCGCCTTCATCCTTACTCTTCCCCACGGCCTCGCGCCGCGGGCGCGAGAGGGTTCTAAAAGATGCTCAACAGCTTAAACGAGTGGTTTGCACCCAAGACTACGTCTCAATCTTCACCGCGCCATTGCGACAGCACGTTTTCGATCAGCCAATCCTTTGTAAGCCGGCCGCGGCCCCGTCCGAACAAGGCGACTTGCGGCCGCTCCTGACTCGCCGCTTCCAGCTCTTCCAACGATACGGGCGTGACCCCGGCCATTTCCAGCGCGGCCTTAAATACGGCGGCCAGGCAGGAACGTTCGTCCGGGTCCACCCGGGATAGTATCGGGGCGATATAGATGACCCGTCCTGCGCCGACTTGGTTGACGCTCACCACGGCGCTCTCTTCGGTGCCGATTACGGGCTGGGCCGTGGTCAGTTGTCCCAGCTGGCGACCATTGCTGAACCAGGCACATGCGGTATCCAATGGCTGCACCAAGGGATGATCAGGCAGCAGGATCCGGCCTTCCTGCCGCACGGTTTGGTAGCGGCGGCCACCCACGAGCGGTTCAATCAAGTCAATGTTACGATTATTACCCCCTAACACATGCAGCGCGTTGCCGGCTAGTATCAAGGTGTTGCCCTCTTCCAGCCATGCGCGAATGTGGGCCACGTCCTGTTCATCCCAGCGACCAGCCGGATCGGTGGTGATGACCACGGCGCGAAACGGTGCAAAGGCTTGCGGATCCAACCCATCCCCGGCATCCAGCAACGGAACCCCTTGGGCGCGGGATACGGCTTCGAGCCCAAACGCGCCGAGCATCTCCTTCATATTCTGCTCGCGGCCGGTCCAGCCGTAGCCGGGGCCGCTAAGGCGGTCGAGGAGGCTGGGATCGGACACCTCCAGCGTGCGGCCGCCAATGACGGCATACTGCGCGAAATGGGAACTGAAATCGACTTGCGCCACGATATCGATCGTGTGCGGATGGTTAAAGAGGATGTCACGGGACACCAGGCCGTTAAGATCAAGGAGGAGGCGCGCCAGATCCCGGTCATACGGTTCCCCCTCCCTGGCCAGATACGACTTCCAGGTGAGTCGTTCCTGAAGTTCCGTGTAGTTGAGCCCGATGCGCAGGAACTGGATACGGCGCACGACGTCCGCGTCATTGGCGGCCGCCCGCTCCGCCCGGTTGAGCCACTCCCGCAATTCAGCCGCCACCTCAGGCGTGTAGCGGTAATCGGCGGCGTGGCTAAAGCTCCTGTGGACGCCTTCGCGGATGGCGTCTTGCCCATCTTCGAGCAACGTTGGCGGCTCATCGCTCTCATAGCCCGTGGTGAGCTCCTGGACACGCCGGAAGTAGCGTTCAATATATTCCGCCCCCTCACCGAAGCCGTGCCGGGCGTAATCAGCGATGATTTCTTCGGCGGATAGATGCGGGTTCCACAGCAACCGGGCGGCCGCGTAGTAGTTCAGTCCGGAAACGCTCCACCAGTCGCGAATACGGCTGATATCGGTCTGGTCCAGGCCCGTGTCGGCAAAATGGCGGATATCTTCTGCGAACGGTGCCACGTACACCCGGAGCTTGCCGTCCGCCCGCCCGGGCAGCAAATAGTTCGGTCGCCAGTACAGGCGGCGCGCACCCGCCTCGCGCCACCCATCCCATCGATCAGGACTGTTAGGCACATAGCGAACCACCAAGTTGGGATGCAGTTTGCGCTCGACCGGCGCATGGGTAAAGCGGCTGTAAGCGCTGACGCCGAAGAGCAAGTCGGGGTGATGCACCACTACCCGCTCGGCGATGCGGTTCCAATAATAGACCATCCGGTCGCTTAGCGAGGGGATCATCACCCGCTGCCGCGTCCCGCCGGAACGTACTCGTTCAGGGAAAACCAGCGCCTGCACCTGGGGTGCCTGCGGCGGGTCCAACGCGCGGCAGGGTTCGCATTCGCACCATCCGGTGACCCCGCTGCCGTCGTTGGGACAAAGGGAGACGAGTTCAAGTGCGGGATTCTCGTTTTTCAGCGCAATGATATTATCGGCCACAAACTCGATCAGTTCAGGGTTGGACTTACACAACCGCCAGCGGGAGGTGGTATGCTGGTCACGTGTGCCATCCCGCTGAAGCGCAAACCACCCGGGGTGTTCGCACATGAACCATCTTATGTCGTGACCCGATCGATTGATCGCGCTGCGCAGCCCTGCCCCGGCATGCCCGAAGGTGGGCAACTCGCCTCCGAGTCGCTGCCAAGTGTGCCAATCCCGAGCCCTGTCTCTGATGCGCCGCTCCTGTTGCTGCCATTGCTCGCGGGTGCGTCCTACCTGCTCCAACGGTTCGGGGAACGGGTAGTCCCTGTTTCCACCCATGGTCAGGCGAATGCGCCGACTCCGTATCGGCGGCGTATAGCGGACATCGATTCGCTCCACCGCAATCGTGTTCTTTTCCGGTATAACCCAACCTAGCTCGCCTGGCCAGAGGTGGCGACAGCCCATCTGTTCCAGCCATTCGATCACGGCATAGCGTGCGCCTCCCCCATCATGACCGCGCTCGCCCCCGATCTGTTCCGGTCCACCCAACAATACAATCCCGTTAGCAAAATAGTGAAGTCGGATACCGCCAATCCCCAAATCGTCGGCCCCAATGCCAAGCGCGTGCGCAATGGCTTCCGTCCCGACCAGGATAAAATTGCGGTCAGCCATGTCCGGAACGTCGGCAAACTCGAGACGGCCACCCTCCACCTGCAGAGGCCACTGCTGCCACGCCTCTTCCTCATACACCTCCAGTTTAACGCCGGACATGCGCTCAATAGTATCCTGCAGCTGTCGGGCAGCCCCGCGCGCGACGGGTCCCGAAGCCGTGAGAATCACCGCGGCCGGTTGACCATCCTCGACTAATAACAAAGGGTCCTCCTCAGGCGACGCAACCGATGGATTGAGTATGCCTATGGCCAGCAAAACAATAAAACACGCGCACGTTTTTTTAAGAGTCTTACGAAAAAGGGCGCATGATTGTAGCCGGGCACGGCGGGCCGGGCTGCCGCGCCCAACGTGCGCGGCTACAGTTTTGGTTGCGGATGAAATCTGCGTTAGGTCATTCATCATTTATCCCTCTTCAGTTTTCGGGCATGAACCACCGTTCCGGGTCATGCGCAAAGTAGGGCGGGATACGCGGATCAAAGGAGAATGAGTGACTGATCCCGGGGAGCGTCACCTGCCAGAGCTGACCCCGATGCACCGGATCGACTTCAATTTCTGCGCGCACCGTGATGTCCCCGGCCCCCTCCCCGTCACGGGCCAACCGCTGCCAATCCCAGACGAGTTCGCCGTCCGGATTCCAAATGGAGATACGGCGTCCTGCCTCCCGGAAGGGTTCGGGTATGTCGAATGCGAACCAGAAGGATTCCATATCCTCGGGCACCTGAAAGTAGTATTGGCGGAAATAATGACCACGCGGTACCGGACCGCCCGGCACCACCTCCAGCACTTCAGGTACGCCCGGCGGTGTGACCGGAATCCGAACGGAAGGATAGTAGATGAACCGACTACGATGGTTTCTCGTTGGCGGGCCAACCAGTTTCAGGCGGTAAATGCCGGGAGGAGCGTCTGCCGCGATCGCAATATCCGTCAACGAATCACCGCTGGCCATTACCGATCCGTCCGCAGCCAACAGCCTGAACCCGTAGTCGTTGCCACCCCGCGCACCGGCGAACTGAATGGGAATCTCTTCACCCTCCACCTTGTGCAAGAGCAGCGTCGGCTGCAACGGGCCCCGCTCATCGGTTAACTCGACGTCGGCGGACAGAAAAGTCTGATTAAAGGCTTTGGGCAGCGGAGCCACCTCCGTGTCGGCGGATGCCAACACATCCAGCGCATAGGGCCAGCGCTGGATGAGCCAACCGGTAAAGCTGACATCATGAGAAAGGTCGGAATTGAAGCCGACACCTTGATAGGCGGGCTCATCACCGGCAAACACTTTGGATTGCACATACTCCACTTCCGCCACAAGGCGGCGCAGCAGATTCATCTCGCCCGTCAAGTTATAGCCATAGGCCGCATAGAGCACTTGCGGCA
>SLLF01000296.1 GCA_007134175.1 Kiritimatiellia bacterium
CGGGCTGACTGATCGCGACTGATGTGCATACTTCGTACTGCCTCATGTATGGCAACTACGCGGTTCGTATGTCGCTAGCCCGCATTTCTCACCGGATGGTGAGAAATGCGCCCCTCCGGCTCCGCTCAGGGCAGGCTCAGCTCGATATGACCAAGTCCCTCCGAATTCCATAACAGCCTCCACATACGCCCCCCACACGTACCCCATCAACTTCCTGCAGCACAATCGGCTCAGTATGGGGGCTAAGCCGTTGACATCGGCAGGCCAAAGGCAAATACTGACGGGCTCATTCCGCTGCCACGCACGGCGTGACCGTTTTCAGGGCGGCCAACGGTTCTTGCGTCTTGATCAATATCGGTGGCGGGTGGAAAATCTGTATCCGAATCTGAACATGAGTACTGGTAGGAACCCATGACCGCCAAGCGCATCATACCCTGTCTGGACATCTGCAATGGCCGGGTCGTCAAGGGCGTCCGCTTCCTCGAGCTGCGGGACGCCGGCGATCCCGTGCAGCAGGCGCAGGCCTACGAGGCGCAGGGCGCCGACGAGTTGACCTTCCTCGATATCACGGCCTCGCACGAACAGCGTGACACGATTCTGGAAGTGGTGCGGGACGTCGCGGCTTGTGTTTTTATGCCCCTGACCGTGGGGGGCGGCATCCGGTCCTGTGCCGATGTGCGGCGCCTGCTACAGGCGGGCGCCGACAAGGTGTCGCTGAACACGGCGGCGTTGCTCAATCCCGCCTTGATTGATGAATCCGCCACCCGGTTCGGGAGTCAGTGCATGGTATTGGCCATCGACGCGCGCCGTAGCGCGCGGGGAGGGTGGACCGTCTACACGCATGGTGGGCGGCATCCGACGGTGCGGGATGCCGTGGCGTGGGCGCGCGAGGGCGTGGACCGCGGCGCCGGTGAGATTCTATTGACCAGTATGGATGCAGACGGTACCAAGGACGGTTACGCCTTGGAGTTGACCCGGTCGGTGGCCGAGGCGGTCTCCGTTCCGGTGATTGCATCAGGAGGTGCCGGTACGCTGGATCATCTGGTGGAGGCCGTGACGGTCGGTAAGGCCGACGCGGTACTGGCGGCGTCTATTTTTCATTTCGGGACGTTTACAATCGAGGATACCAAACGCTATTTGCGGGAGAAAGGAGTGGAGGTGAGATGGGAAACGCATTAGAGGAAGGCCAGGCGCTGACGCTGGATTTCAAAAAATTGGCGAAAGCGGTAGCGGCGGCGGCGGAAATCATTCCGGTCGCGGTACAGCACGTGGATAGTCGCGAGGTGATTCTGGTGGCTTACGTGAACGAGCTGGCGCTGCAACGCTCGCTGGAACTGAAGGAGGCGGTGTTCTGGAGCACGTCACGCAATACGCTTTGGCATAAAGGCATGGAATCGGGCAATACCTTTGAATTGTGTGAGGTAAGGGTTAACTGCGAACAGAATTCGCTCCTGTTTCTCGTGCGGCCGAAAGGCGGCGGTATGTGCCACACGCGCAACGAACAAGGGACCGCCCGCCGCGGTTGTTACTATCGCCGATTGGATATGGCGACGGGTGGGCTGGTCAACGAAGAACCCTGAGGCCGCATATGTATTCACCCGACAAGGCCGCTTTTTTGGAGCGGGCGCAGCAGGGCAACTTGATTCCCGTTTGGCGCGAGTTTCTGGCGGATCAGGAGACCCCGGTTCTGGCCTATGAGCGATTACGCACTGCGCTGGAACAGGAAGGCCGCGCCACGGGGGCGTTCCTGCTGGAAAGCGTGGAAGGCGGCGAGCATGTGGCTCGCTACTCGTTTCTGGGTGGTGCCCCGCGCGCCTTGCTGCGCGCCACCGACCGCCACGTGGAAATCACCTACGCGGACGGTCGCCGCGAGGTGCAGGAGGATGTCGAGCCACTGGACGCCTTGAAGGCGCACATGCAGCAGTATGTGCCCGTGCCGGACCCGGCTCTGCCGCGTTTTTACGGGGGGGCGGTGGGCTATATCGGCTACGATGCCGTGGCCCAGTTTGAACGGGTACCGCTCTGCGACCGGCCCGGTTTGGACTGGCCGGATATGATTTTCAGTATCACCGACCTCATCATCATCTTCGATCATGTCCGGCATAGCATGAAAGTAGTGGCCAACGCCTTTGTGGAGCATGATCCCAGCGCGGCCTATGATGACGCGCTGGCCCGGATCGATGCCGTCAGCGCCAGCCTCTCCACCGCCGTACCGCTTTATGTACTGGATGCCCACGCCGAACCGGCTGAGCTGGCCTACCGGTCCAATACCGAGCCGGCACAGTTTACGGCGGCCGTGGAGGAGGCTAAGGAATACATCCGGGCGGGCGACGTCATACAAGTGGTGCTGTCCCAACGCTTCGAAGCGGATCTGACCGCGACACCGCTCGACGTCTATCGCGCCCTGCGCTCGATCAATCCATCGCCCTACATGTTCTGCCTGGACTTCGGCGAGCGGGCAGTGGTGGGTTCGTCGCCCGAGATCCATGTGCGCTGCGAGGACAACGAGGTCGAGGTGCGCCCGATTGCCGGTACCCGCCCGCGAGCGAGCGATCCGGACCGTGACCAGGCACTGGAAAAGGAGCTGCTGGCGGATCCCAAGGAACGGGCGGAACACATCATGCTGGTCGATCTCGGCCGCAATGATCTGGGCCGCGTTTGTACCTATGGTTCGGTGCAGGTACCGGAACTGATGGTCATCGAGCGCTACAGCCATGTCATGCACATTGTCTCCGATGTCACCGGTACCCTGGCCCCGGACAAGGACGCCTACGACGTGCTGCGGGCCACTTTCCCGGCGGGAACCGTCAGCGGTGCGCCCAAGGTGCGCGCGATGGGAATCATCGCGGAACTGGAGGCGGCCCGCCGCGGTGCCTATGCCGGGGCGGTGGCCTATATCGGGTACTCCGGCAACCTCGATTCCTGCATCACAATCCGCACCGTGTTGATGGAGCCCGGCCGCGCCTACGTGCAGGCCGGGGCGGGTATCGTTGCGGATTCCGATCCGGTGCGGGAATATGAGGAGACACAGAACAAGGCGCGCGGCATGATCAAAGCCCTGGGGCTGGCCCGCCGCTACAAGGCGGTGCGCGAGGGGGAAGCGTCATGATAGTGGTCATCGACAACTACGATTCCTTTACCTACAACCTGGTCCAGTACCTTGGTGAACTGGGGGCGGATTTACGGGTGGTGCGCAACGACGAAGTCTCACCGGAAACCATCGCGTCCTGGCAACCGGAAAAGTTGATGGTCAGCCCCGGCCCCTGTTCGCCGAACGAAGCCGGTATTTCCTGCGCGGCCATTGAACACTTTGCGGGCCGCATCCCCGTGTTCGGTGTCTGTTTGGGGCATCAATGCCTGGGGCAAGTGTACGGGGGCAAGGTGGTGCGGGCGGAACGGTTGATGCACGGCAAAACCTCGCTGATCCATCACGACGGACTGGACTTGTTCAGGGACATGCCCAACCCGTTCGCCGCCACACGCTACCATTCGCTGCTGGTGGAGCGTGCCTCGCTGCCCGCCTGCCTGCGAATCACGGCCGAAACGGACACAGGCGAGATCATGGGATTGCAGCATGTCAGCGAACCGGTCTACGGCGTTCAGTTCCACCCCGAATCCATCCTCACACAGGACGGTAAACGCATGCTGGCCAACTTCCTTGCAGTTTAACCCGCATCCGGCGACCACCACGGGATACGCGCGCGGGTGGCAGCCGGTATCTGATCGGGCGCTGTCATAACGGCGGCCGTCAACGCCGTGCGGGCCGGCGAGTCAAAGTGCTTTGGCAAGTCCGCGATCAACCGGGCCAGAATCGCCTGCGCGAATGTCTTGTTGGCGGCTACATGGCCGGCGACCAGGTCGGCGGTGACGTGGCCTTCGGTTTGATGCCAGCAGTCATAATCGGTGATCAATGCCAGGGAAGCATACGGCAGCTCGGCTTCGCGTGCCAACCGCGCTTCCGGCATGGACGTCATACCGATCACGGCGAACCCCTTACCGCGGTAAAATTCCGATTCCGCCCGGGTGGAAAAGGCGGGGCCTTCCATGTTGACGTAGGTGCCTGCGCGGTGAACTTGCCGGTCTTGAAAAGCGGAGTCCGCGCGTTGCACATCCATGGCCGCTTGGCCCAGTGCTCGGTGTAGGTAAGGGCAAACGGGATCGGCCAGTGAGACGTGGGCCGCGAAACCGTTGCCGAAAAAGGTGTGCCGATGCGATTGCCGGGTCCGGTCGAAGTACTGGTCCGGTGTCAACACATCGCGCGGTTTGATGTGCTCGTGCAAACTGCCGACGGCGCTGACTGACACCACCGCGTCTACCCCGGCTTGTTTTAGTGCGAACAGGTTGGCGCGGTGATTGATTTCGGACGGTAGCCATACGTGGCCCCGGCCGTGCCGGGGCAGGAAGTGGACGGTGCGATTAGCCAGCGAGCCGCGTAGCAACTGATCCGACGGTGCGCCCCAAGGGGTATCGACCGTTAGCCATTGCGGATCCGTTAACGCGTCCCAGTCATATAAACCGCTGCCACCAATAATACCGATTGACATTGTACGTATCCCATGGGTTGGCGCTACCGCGCACCCACCTTATCGGCGAGCGCGTGGTAGACCTGTATAGTTTGTTCCGCTGTGCGTGTCCAAGTGAATTCCGCCGCGCGGGCCAGGCCCTTGGTACGCCATTGTGCGGCCTGATCCGGTTGCGTGCAGCAGGTGGCCAGAGCTTGCACCCAAGCCGACTCGTTATCCGGATCAATTAGCCAGGCGGCATGGCCGGCCACTTCCGGCAGTGAGGCCCGATGGCTGCAAATAACGGGCGTCCCGCTGGCCATTGCTTCGAGCACCGGCAGGCCAAAACCCTCATAAAGCGACGGCAGCACGAACACGGTGGCGGTTTGGTAGGCGTGGTGTAGTTCTTCATCCGGTACGTAACCGTCCCAGTCCACGTGGTCCGCGACCCCCTCATGGGCGATGGTGTTCGCCACCTCGGGATAGCGCGCATCGCGCGGGCCGATCAGGCGCAGCCGTGCGGCGACGTGTTGCTCCTTTAGTAAACGGGCGAAGAGGCGAATCAGCGCAGGTACATTCTTGTACGGATCCATCCGGCCCACGTAGAGGATGGTCGGCGGTTCCGTCTTCGCCGTGGTTGACGCAGGACGGTAGCTTGCTGCGACCCCGTCGTATATAGCGGTTACCTTGGCTGCCCCGTCCCGGTTGGGCAGCAGATGCTGTAGAATGTCGTGGCGCGCCTGTTCACAGCCCGTGATCACGTGGTCGGCGCGCACAACGACCTGCCGCATGATGGCACGGTAAAGCGGATGGAGCCTGGATTTGAGGGCCTGCGGCGTCCATTCGGGGAATAGCAGTGGGATTAGATCATGAATATTCACCACTGCCGCTGTCCGTCCGCGGCGGTGCCGGGGGAAGGCCAGGAAGGGGATCATGAAGTTCGGGCTATGGTAGACATCGGCTGCCAACGCCCGCAAACGGCGGGGTGCCTGCCACTGATTGGCGGCGGTGAACAGGCCGCAGGGCAGGATCTCGGCGCTGAAATTCGGGGCGTCGGTCCAACCCGTTTCCGTCGCGGTCCGATCCCGCAGGTCGGCCGACGCAAACCAGAGCACATACCGGTTCTGATCGTCCAGCCGGGCCAGTTCGCGGATCAATTCGCGGGTATAGGCACCAATACCGGTGATTTCCGGAAAGATCCAGCGGGCATCCAGCACGATCTTCACGAGGCCACCTGCCGATACGCTTCCCAAGTGGCACGGGCCGTGGCCTCCCACGTGTAACGGGCCGCTTGGCGGAAGCCGGTCGTGCGTAGTGTTGCCTGGTGGTCCGTGTCCTGCAGCAACGACTCCAGGGCCATCGCCCAGCCGGCCGGATCGTCGTGATCGATGTAGTGCGCGGCTGAGCCCAGCACTTCCGGCAGTGAACCCGCCCGGGAACTGCACACCGGGGTGCCACAGCGCATCGCCTCCAGCGGCGGAAAGCCGAATCCCTCGTAGCGCGAAGGAAAAACGAACGCTGCCGCACCGGCATAGAGCGCGGGCAAGTGCGGTTCGGGCACGTAGTCCAGGTAACGAATGCGCGCGGACAGCGGTGAGCGTTGCATCCGTTCCAGAATAGGCTCGAATTTCCAGCCGCGCATGCCCGCGATTATCAGGTCGCCGTCGAAAGCAGACAACCGTTCGAACACCTCGATCAGGAATGGCAGGTTTTTGCGCGGTTCCAGGGTGCCGACGAATAGCAAATAGGGGCGGTCTAGCTGCCACTGGGTGCGTATGGCCTGCACGGTGGCGTCATCGGGTGCGCGCATGTTGTCCGTCAAGCCCAGGTGCACGGTCTTGATGCGGTCCGGCGGTACTTGGAGACATTCCTGCATTTCCCGCGCCGAAAAGTCCGAGTCGGTCAGGATCAGGTCCGCCCGGTCCACGGTCCGGCGAATGTGGTGGTTGAGATAGCGCAAATTATTCGGTTCGGCGGCCTCCGGAAAGCGCAGAAAAGAGACGTCATGAATCGTCACCACCGCCCGGCCGCGGCCAAGCGGGGGGATGATGAAATTAGGGAAATGGTACACGTCCGCCGGACCGGCCAGCCAATCGAACGGCGGAAAGTGGATCGTCTTCCAGGCGCGCTGCACCAGGCGGCCCGGACACCAGCGGATACAGCGAATTTCCGCCTGTGCCAGGTGCAGCGGTATCCCGGCGCGCTTAAAGTCGAAACAGAAGCAGCGCAGCGCGTCCTCGCCGGCCAGCGGTGCGAGATGTTCCACCAAAGCCTGTGTATAGCGGCCGACACCGGCCCGCTGGGCCAGTGCCGCCTGGATGTCGATACAGCATTGCATGCGGTGGATTGTGCCGCCAAGCGGGGCCGGTTTCAATGCCGCAGTTGCGGTGGGGCTATCGGTCGGTGGCCAGCGGGGGCGGCGGCGACAAGGCGCTGATCTGATCGCGCTCTGCGGTGGACAGCTCCACGTCCGTGGTGGCCAGCACGGCCTCCAGTTGTTCCATGTTGCGGGCACCGATAATGGTCGAGGTGACGGCGGGATGGTGCATGACCCAGGCTACCGCCAAGGTGCCGGGGAATATATTACGCTCCCGGGCGTACGCTACGAAGCGCGCAACGATGTCGGTATAGCCTGGATCGCCATATCGCTTGCGGTACATTTCATTCTCTGCCAGGCGGCCTTGTTCGCCATCCAAGTACTTGCCGGTCAACAATCCAGCCGCCATCGGGTTGTACGGACAGACCGCCAACTGTTCCGACTGGGCCATGGGCAGAATCTCTACTTCCGCCTGGCGCTTGAGTAAATTATACATTGGTTGGAGGGCGACGACCGGCCGGTAACCGTTGCCGGCCGCTGTCCACAGCGCCTTCATCGTTTGCCAGGCACTGAAATTGGAAATAGCCGCGTAGCGGATTTTGCCCTGTTGAACCAAGGTTTCCAACGCCGCTAGACTTTCATCGAGCGCGGTGTCGGGATCCCATTGGTGCAGGTAATAGCAATCGAGATGGTCCGTCTGCAGCCTTTGCAAGCTCGCCTCGACGGCCGCCAGAATGTTGCTCCGGGAATTGCCGCGGTCGTTCGGTCTGTCACCCATTTGGCCAAAGACTTTACTCGCCAGCACCACCCGGTCACGGTGGCGTTTAAGCCAGCGGCCGACAATTGCTTCCGATCGACCTTGGCCATAGATGTTTGCGGTGTCGATAAAATTGACCCCCGCATCCAGCGCCCGGTCGAGCATCGCCAAGCTGGTTTGTTCGTCCGCTTCACGGCCAAAGGTCATCGTTCCCAAACACAAGGGCGAGACGTTAATCCCGGTGCGCCCCAATACCTTCATTTCATTACGTTTCATCATTCTCCTTTATTCGTGATCAGCTCGACCGGCCACGTCCGCTCTCGTTACCCGCACCCGCCAGCGGCGGCCATGGTGCCGGGGCTTGGCATTCAATGGTACGATCCTGGGTGGGATGCTTGAACCGGAGCGCGTGCGACCAGAGAGCCGGTCCTGCTTGGTCCGTGTCCCGGTCTGCGGTGCCTCCATACTTGCGGTCGCCGAGCAGAGGGCAGCCGATGGCGGCCAGCTGCACCCGGATCTGGTGGGGGCGGCCGGTGTGCAACCGGACGCGCACCTCGCTAATGGGTCCAGCCGTCGCCAATACTTCATAATCAAGCATGGCTTCCTGCCCCTTCGGCTCGCTGGCGTCCACGATGGCCACCATGTTACGCGCGGCCTCTTTCCGTAAATAATGGACCAGCCGCGCGGATGGGGGGGCAGGACGTCCGTGAACCCGTGCCAGGTAGATTTTCTCCAGCCGCCGTTCTCGAATCTCAGCGGAGAGGCGCGATGCCGCTTTAGAGGTGCGGGCAAAAACCATCACACCGCCTACCGGCCGGTCAAGTCGGTGCACCAGACCCAGAAATACGTTGCCGGGTTTATGGTAGCGCTGCTTGATATCCGCCTTCAGGTGCGAAAGCAGATCGGGTGCCCCGCTACGATCGGCCTGCACCGGCCACCCGACCGGCTTGACGACTACGAGCACGTGGGAATCTTCGTAAAGAATCGGGACTCCGGGTGCGGCACTCATCCCGCCACCCAGCGCCCGAAACTGCCGCAGGGTAGCACCAAGTCGGAATCTTGAACCGGCAAGCCGATTTCATCGGCGGTGACGGTGCCGCCGTGTGTTGCCTGCACCTGTTGTCGCAGCAGGTTGGCGGCAACCTGAGGGGAGAATCCGGTGGTGTACGAATTGATGAGGCAGAAGAGGGGGGCATCGGCCAGCAGGCTGGCGCAGCGGGTTACCAGATCGGGCAACGCATCCTCCAGTTTCCAGCATTCGCCGGTCGGGCCGCGCCCGTAGTGGGGCGGATCCATGATGATCGCTTCGTAGCGGTTGCCGCGGCGCTGTTCCCGCTGGATAAATTTCATCACGTCGTCCACCAGGTAACGGATTGGAGCCGCGCTGAGACCGGATAGATCGGCATTGTCCCGGGCGCCCTGCACCATCCGTTTCGCCGCGTCCACATGCACGACATGGGCACCGGCAGCCGCCAGCGCCACGGTGGCACCGCCGGTGTAGGCGAACAGGTTCAATACGCGCACCGGGCGCTTAGCCGCACGCACCTGCTGCTGCATCCAATCCCAGTTCACGGCCTGTTCCGGGAACAAGCCGGTATGTTTGAACCCGGTGGGCGCAATGCGGAAGCGTAAGGCGTCATAGTGGATGATCCACTGCGCCGGCAGTTTGGTTGGCTGTTCCCAGTGGCCCCCACCGCTGGCGCTGCGATGGTAAACCGCGTCTGCCTGACGCCAGTAACGGGCCGATTGCAGCCGGGGCCATAGCGCCTGCGGGTCGGGCCGTCGCAGGACGTAACGGCCCCACCGCTCGAGCTTTTCGCCGTCACCGGCGTCGAGCAGGGCAAACGTATTCCAACGGTAGGCCAGTTGCATCAGGCGAACTGCCGCAGGTAACGGTCGTCGTTCTCGTACAAATGCCGGATGTCGCTGATCCCGAACAGAATCATCGCGATCCGTTCGATCCCCATGCCAAAGGCGTAGCCGGTGACTTGGTCCGGGTCGTAGCCGACAGCCTTGAACACGTTGGGGTCGACCATGCCGGCTCCCGCGATTTCGATCCAGCCGCTCTGCTTGCAGACACGGCAGCCTTTGCCGTGGCAGACGTGACAGGAGAAATCGACCTCCACGCTGGGTTCGGTGAAGGGGAAGAAGTGGGGCCGGAAACGTACCCGCGTGTCCGGGCCCATTGCCTCGCGGGCAAAATGGGAGAGGTCACCTTTCAAATCCGCCATGGAGACCTTGTCCGCCACGTAGAGACCCTCGATCTGGTGGAAGTTGGCGCTATGCGTGGCGTCAGGGGTGTCACGGCGATAGCAGCGGCCCGGGGCAATGATGCGAATGGGCGGCGGGTGTTCCAGCATGTAGCGCACCTGTACCGGCGAGGTATGGGTGCGCAACAGGGTATGGGGATCATCTAAATAGAACGTGTCCTTCACGTCGCGGGCGGGGTGGCCGGGGGGATGGTTCAGGGCGTCAAAATTGTTGAAGACCGTTTCGATATCCGGGCCGTCGGCGACGGTGAAGCCGAGGGTCTGGAATATCTCAATGGCGCGCTCCGTCAGTTGGGTGATCGGATGTTTTGAGCCCAGTCCGCGCCACTGGCCTGGCAACGTGAGATCGAAGTCAGCGGCGGATCCGGTCGATGCCTCGTTCAAGGCCGCCTGCTTTTCGTCCCACGCCTGCTGGAATGCCTGTTTCAGGTCGTTGACCTTTTGGCCGTAGTCTTTCTTCTCGGCCGGTGGCAGCGTCTTCAGGTTTTGCATCAGGCCGGGAATCAGCCCCTTCCGGCTGCTGTATTTCACGCGCACCGCCTCCAGCGTCTCCACCGTATCCGCGGCGGCAACGGCGGCCAAGGCGTCGGTCTTGATCGAATCAATTGCTTCCGTCATATTATATCCCGAGGTTCGCGTCTCATTCCGTGGTCATAACGTTAATGGCCAGACTCTAGCAGGAAGCGGGTCGAAAAGCGAACAGAAGATGTGAACGCCATCTCCTCGCCTCCTTGAGTGTATGCCGGCAACCTACTCACGGGTCAGGATCACCTTGCCTAGGTTTTGCGAGGCCTGGAGCATGTCGTGTGCTGTTGCCGCGCACGGCATGGGAACCGTTGCGTGGATCTTGAGCTTAATCGCACCCGAGACGAAGGCCGGCCACAGTTCTGTCTCCAAGCGGGCCAGTATCTCTACCTTCATGGCCGAAGACCGGCTGCGCAGGGTGCTGCCGATCAGTGTGACTCCCCGTCTGAAGAAGTCGCGCATGTCGAGATCACTTTGCGTCCCACCAAGCGTGGCAATTACAATCCAGCGGCCGCCCGGGGCCATGGTTTTTAGACACGGGCCGAGATGCGGCCCGGCGACACAATCCAGCGCAATGTCGACCGGATGGCGGGCCAGCACGGTAGCGATTTCTTCCCGTCGGCGATCAATCACCACATCCGCCCCGAGCGATCGCACGAATTCCGCTTTCGCCTCGGAACCGACTGTGGTGATAACCTTGGCCGCTCGGTGTTTGGCCAGTTGGATGGCTGCCATCCCCAGTCCGCTGGCACCGGCCTGAATAAATACCGTGTCGCCTACTTGCAGCCCGCCCTCGATGCAGAGGTTGAGGTAGGAAGTGGCAAACGCTTCCGGGATGGCGGCGGCCTCGACAAAGTCGAGCCCTTCCGGGATGGGCAGGACCATGCCGTCGGGGACGGCGACCTGTTCCGCATAGCCGCCGCCGCCCAGCAACGCGCAGACCCGGTCACCGCTTCTCCAGCGGCTGTCGGATCCGGCGGCGGAGACAACCCCGGCCACTTCCAAACCCATCCATTCGGGCCAGCCCGGTGGCGGGGGATAGTTCCCTTCCCGTTGCAAAAGATCGGCGCGGTTCAAGCCTGCGGCGCGAATGTCGATGAGAACCTCGCCCTCCTTGCGCACGGGGTCGGGCACCTCGCGCCACGTTAGCGATTTGTCGTCGTTGATAAGAACAGCATGCATGGTTATCTCCTCTCCAGTGGGTGGGTACGGTCAGTGAGCGGGAAGCCGACCACGCGACCGGTTAGGTGCGAGGCGTAAACGCCGTAGATCATCTCCAGCGTCAGGCGGGCGTTGTACAGGTTGGAAATCGGCTGCCGGTTTTCCTGAATCGACTGGATTAGATCCCAAACCGCGTGGCGGTTGCTCTTTAGAAACATGCTGGCTTGCGGGGCGTGCACCCCGCGCAGCGAGTCCTCCAACGGGGCGGCGCCGGGAATGGTTCGCGAATCCTTGACCGGTACTTCCTCGAAGTGCGCGTCGATATCGGGTGGTGTGGTCCCGCGACTCAGTTGCAGCGTCGCTTCCCCGCTGTCATCGAAGCGGTGGGACAGCGTCCCTTCGGACCCGACCACCGCTATACCCATGTGCGTCCGTTGCCGGCTGCGATCAATCAGACCCCGTCGGCTCTCGAATACCGCCCGCACACCATCCGGCAAGCGAAACACAGCGAAAATTTCGTCGCCGGCCGTTGGGCCGACCGGTTCCACGGTCGCGGTCCGTTCGTCTGCGCGGACCGGTTGGCCACCCCGCAACACCTCGGCCCAGACCGCCTGTGGTGCGCCAAAGAAGAAGGTCTGCAGGTCGAGGATGTGCGTGCCCAGCACCATCATGTCCTCACCACCACCCCGGTGGTCACATTTGCCCCGTCCGATCACGGTCAGCGGGCGTCCAATGGCGCCGTCCGCGATCATCTGTTTCATTTGCAGGAAACCGGCATCGTAGCGGGAGGGATGGGCCGCACAGAATTTGATATTATTTCGTTCGATCAATGCGACTAATTCGTCCGCTTCCTGGAGACTCACGGTTACCGGTTTTTCGCAATAGAGGTGGATGCCTCGTTCCGCGGCGGCGGCAATCTGCTGGAAATGATCGTGCGGATGGCGTGAACAGCATACGACCAAATCGGGGCACGTCGTGTCCAGCATCTGCGTATACTCGCGGTAATGTTGCTTAGCGCCGGTAACGGCCATGACGTCAGCCAAATCATCCGCTTTCGAATCGAAGAGGCCGACCACCTCGACCCCGGGCAGACCGTTACACGCCACATATAAGCCGTGCAATCCCAGCATGGGGACGGCGGTGTCCCGGGCGATGGCGACTCGCCAGCGCTTCATGCCCGGTTCCATGGGGTAATCCCCGCTGCTGCCAGCACGACTTCCTGCACCAGGTAGTCATGCGCATAGGTATAGGGGTTCTCAATCTCGCCGTTGATGACTTGTGCCCATTCCAGCAACTGGTCCCGGTAGCGGTCGCGCTGGATTCCGAAATCCACGATATGGGTACCTGCGCTGTACGCGACGTTGCCTTCCCGTAACGTCAGGCGCAGGGTCAGCGGTTCGCCGTCGAATCGCTCCAGCGGGCAGATATCGATGCTGCCTTTGGTGCCGCATAATTTAAACCGTCTATAACGTTGTCCATCCACTTCACGGCTACAGGCGTGGCACATCACATAGGCTTGTGGATATTCCATGATCGCGAGGCCGTTGTTCATGGAGCGGACCGGGGAACCGGGCACGGATTTCAGGAACGGCGTCACGTTGTCCGGCCGGCCCAGCATGGCGACGATCATGTCGATCGGGTGGCAGCCGAGATTGAACAGGATGCCGCCGCTGAAGTTCGAGAGGTATTCCTGGTAGGCCTCGCCGCCGTAGTGGTGGCTCATATTGGCCTGGACCTCGAAGATTGCACCCAGCCAATTTTTCAAGAGTGCCCGCTGGGCGAACTGCAGGGCCGGATTGTTGCGGAGCATATAGCCCATCTGAAAAGGCAACTGCTGGACTCGGCAGCCCTCGAGCAGGTGGCCGAACAGTGCCAGGTCATCTCCACCGGGTTTGTCCATGTGCATGGCCAGACCTCGTTCCATACACCGTATGGCGGTGGGGACCAGGTCGAGGTTGGGGGTTTCAATGGTTACGGCCTGGAGCCCGGGGAGGGTAAACAATTCGTCTTCGGCCAGCCAGGCGAGTCCTTCGTAGGGCGACAGGTCGGCATTGGGGAATTTGGCGGCCGTGGTGCCGCGGTCGTCAACCACACCTACGACTTCGAAGACATCGTTCAGCGCGCGCAGGCTCTGCATCTTGGCCGCCGCATGTTCATGGCAGATACCGATTTGGCCGATCTTGATGGTTTCCATCCTATTGCACCCAGTTGAATTGCCGGTTTTGCTGCTTCACGAGCCCGGTGATCCGCGCCACTTCCAACGCGTCACTGTTCTTGACCGGAAACGGGATATGGTGGCGCAGCGTGTTATGCAAATGGCGGGCCAGCTCGATCTCAACCTGCGCCCACATGTTGACATCGGGGGTGACCGCGCGTTGCTCTTCGATCCATGGGAGATCCTGATCCGCAGACATCGGGCTGCCGCTAGCGGTCCCCAAGCGGGCCACGGCGGCGGTCCAGCGGAACGCCGGATCAAGGTATTTGAGATGGATGGTTTTCTGGTCTTGCCCGTAGCGCAGTGTGCCGCGATCGCCGTAGATCGTGCAGTAGGAGCCGGGCAACGCCACCGAGTTGCTGATCTCGATTTCCACCGCCACGTCGTTTTCGCCGATGAGGGTGATTTTGACATGATCGTCGGCGTCGCCCGGTGTCAGTATTCGTCGCAGATAGCTCGTCACCTCGCGGACGGGTGCGCCCAGGAGCTGCAGTCCCTGATCCAGCAAGTGGGGTCCCCATACGCTAAGCTGACCGCCGCCGGCGTCCAGTCGCATTTGCCAATCGTTCCGGCGCATGAAGTCATGGTGTTTGCAAAGGTGCACCACCTGTACGGTGCCCAGCACCCCCTCCGCGACGATAGCCTGCGCATTGGCGAAGGCGGGCTCGAAGCGATGGTTGTGGCAGAAGAAAAGTTGGCTGGGATACGCGTGGTCGAGCTCCTTCAGTAGCTCATAGTCGGCGTCCGTGACCCCGATGGGTTTCTCCAGCAGGACGGTCTTGCCGGCCGCCAATGCGGCCTTGGCATTACGCGCGTGATCCAGGGATCGAGTGGCGATGATCACCAACTCCATGTCCGGTGTGGCCAGAAAACGGTCCGCATCGGTATAGCCTTGCACGCCATAGGGCTCGGCCACAACCCGGACGCGTTCAGGATCCGTATCGCAAACGGCAACCAATTGGTAGACGCTCGGGGCCGCTGTGAAATAGCGGCAGTGCTGTGCGCCCATACGGCCGACACCCATCACGCCGAATGCCAGTGGGTTCATAGAGTTTAGCGCTCCTTTTTCATGTAGTTCTGTTTCTCTTTGGCCAGCACGCCGCCCAGCGCTAGCAAGGCGATTAAATTGGGAATGGCCATCAGTCCGTTCAACGTGTCGGCGATATCCCAGACCAACGTCAAGCCGCCGACGGAACCGATGAGCAAAAACACAACAAAAAGCAACCGATAAGGCAATACCACCCGCATGCCGAAGATGTATTCCCAGCCCTTTTCGCCATAAAAACTCCAGGTTAGCATGGTGCTGAACGAGAAGAACAGCAATCCCATGAGGACCAGATAGCTCCCGGGACCGGGCAGCAGTTCGTTAAAGGCCATGGAAACCAGTGTCCCGCCGGATTCCCCGGTGGTCAATGTTCCGGACAAGATAATAACCAGTGCGGTC
>SLLF01000282.1 GCA_007134175.1 Kiritimatiellia bacterium
AATACGGTTGCCCTAAAGCGCGCATTCGGCAAACCACACCAGTTATCGCACCGCCAGGTCGTCCGGCTCCGTGACCACTGGCTAAAATTCACCTTCGTCCGGAATCCCTACGCGCGGGTGCTGTCCGCCTATCTCGACAAAATAATCCGTTTGCGCTATGATCTGCGCCCACGTTATCGCGCCCTGCGGGCTGCGACACGGGCAACCGATGCGCCCCCATCGTTCGACCGTTTTCTTGATTATCTGGCCGCCGGGGGGCTTTACGCCAACGTGCACTGGGCACCGCAAACCGCCTTGCTGCTGATTCCGCTGGTCTCCTTCGATTTTGTCGGCAAGGTCGAAAACCTGGATCAGGACCTGTTCCAGATCCTGCAGCGCCTATTCCCTGACCAAGCCCATCGCACAGCAGTGAAATTCGGGCGGGCCGGCCCGCCGCCTACAGGCGCGCAGGACAAGGTATTCTCGTGGTGTACCCGGCAGCAACGCGACCGGATCGCTGCGCTTTACGAAAACGACATAACGGCACTGGGCTACTATTTTCTGTAGTTCTTTTACGGGGTTGACGTGCGGCACGGTCTTTAGCACGCTGGGGGCCATGAAATCCCAACCAGCATCAACCGACAGCAGCGAGCCGAATCATCCGGGGTACCGTCTGGCGCTGGCCCTGCTAGCCATCTTGCTGTGCCTGGCTAGTGTTGAGGTTTTGCTGCGAATACTAGCGACCGGACAGTCGCAGGGCCTGCAGCATGACCGGCCGCAGGCTTTTTATTATCCAGACGCGAGCCGCTTGAACCCCTGGGGCCGCGACCATCCGGATCCCCTGAGGATTGCGGTGGTGGGGGACTCGATCACCATTGGCCACGGAGTCCAGTACTACGACACCTATGGTATGCGTCTAGAGGCCTTGTTGAACCTCAATGCCGACCAGCGACCTGCACATGTTCGCATATGGGCTACCGGCGGCGACTCGACTCGCACGCAACTACGCTATCTACCCGACATCCTTTCCTGGGAACCGGAAATCCTGATTTTAGGAATATGCTTGAATGACACCGAGAACCCGCATCGCCCCGAAGAATACCGGAAATGGCGCCAGGCCGCCCTGCCGCCACCGCCACCACGGGCCTTGGCCGCCTTGCTGAAGTACACCCGACTGGGAACCTGGATCTACCAGCAGTACGCCAATATGCGGTCAGGACGAGGTTACCACGCTTATTACCGTAAACTATACGACCAGCAGTATAGCGGTTGGGAAGTCTTTGTGCGCTCATTGCGCGCCTTTGCGACAACTTGCCGGGAACAACACATCGCGTTTATCCCCGTCATTTTCCCCACGATGGACAATGTAGACCGCTACCCCTTCACCTGGATACACGATCAAATCGGGGAGGTGCTGCGCACAGAGGATATTTTTTACCTGGACCTGCTTGACTTGTTTCGCGGGCAGTCGCCTCAGCGCCTACAGGCCATCCCGCACGTGGACCCGCATCCCAGCGAAATCGCACACCGTCAGACGGCGGAAGCGATCCTCCATTTTCTGCTAGCCAACGATTTAATAGATACCGGTTTCGTGCCGCAGCATACGAATATGACCCACGAGCGAATTTGGCAATTCATCGCCGGGTTCCTCTATGATGTCACCACGGTAGAAGGCGAAGAATATCGGCGCCTGCAGGGGCCTGCCCACGGTCACACCACGCCCGCAGGACCGTGATCGATTACCGGTAGACCTTAGCCGGGCATACCCCTATTCGTGTCGGCCACCAGGAAAATGGCCGCCCCGCCAAAGCCAAGGGCTTAACGCTTGGAGAACTGGAACCGTTTGCGGGCACCAGGTTGTCCGGGCTTCTTCCGCTCCTTCTCTCGCGAGTCGCGGGTAAGGCAGCCGGCTTCCTTCAACGCCGCCTTGAGTTCGGAGTCGGCGTGAACCAGCGCCCGTGAAATGCCGTGCCGGACGGCACCGGCCTGTCCCACCACGCCGCCCCCATCCACGTTGACCATGACGTCGTAGCGTTTGACGGTATCGGTGATCTGGAAGGGCTGCTGAATATAGCCCTGCACGGAGTCGCTTGGGAAATATTCCTTAAAGTCCCTTCCGTTGACGCGCATCTTGCCGACGCCCAATGCCAAGCGCACCCGCGCGACGGCAGTTTTACGGCGCCCCGTGGCTCGGAATTCCGATATTTTCTGTGTGGCCATTATCGCTTTACCTCTGGTTTAACTTGCCTTCCGGATACGCCTGGCAACCGGCTCGGGCCGCTGCGCTGCATGCGCATGCTCAGCCCCAGCGAAGACGCGCAGTCGGCGCAGCATCTGCCGACTCTGCTTATTTTTCGGCATCATACCGCTGACGGCCTGCGTAATCATACGCGTAGGATTCTTGGCGCGAATGTGGTGAGCCGGAAACTCGCGCAACCCACTGGGATGACCCGTGTAATGCTTGTAGATTTTCAACTCTTCCTTGTTGCCGGTCAACTGGACCGCCGCCGCGTTGATGACCACAACGAAATCGCCCTGGTCAATATGCGGGGCAAACGTAACTTTGTTTTTGCCACGCAACAGGTCCGCGATTTCCGTCGCCACCCGCCCCAGCGGTTGACCAGCGGCATCCACCAGCCACCAGTGACGTTCAATTTCGTTTTCTTTAACCCATGTGGTCTTCATGTACACAATCCAGTTGTTTTTTATTGCAGCAGGAACCAAGGCGCGGACCATACCCGAGCCCCATCCCGCTGTCAACTACCCTTTTTCTTTTTTGCGACCGGGCCTAGTTGCGGGCACGCCCCGAAACGCCCTTGGTCGCCTTGGTCACCGCGCGCGCCTTGTTCTTGGGCCGCAACTGGCGCACGGCCTTGCCGGCCTGCCACATTTCGGAATTACCAATCACATCTAATTCCTGGGTGAGCAACTCACGGTAATTCTTCTTTTTGGCGACATTCAGCACCCGCTTCGTCTCCTTGCCGCTCTTGACGGAGGCGTAGAGTTCTTTGAATACCGGCAAGGTGGCCTTCTTGAATTTCGACTTCCAATCCAGCGCCCCACGCTGGGCGGTCATTGAGCAGTTGGCATACATCCAGTCCATGCCGTTCTCGTCGACCAACCGGATAAGACTCTGCGTCAATTCCTCCACCGTTTCATTAAAGGCTTCGCTGGGCGAGTGGCCGTTCTTACGCAATACATCGTACTGCGCCTCCATCAAGCCGGCTAACGCCCCCATCAACACGCCGCGTTCACCGGTCAGGTCGCTGTAGACCTCTTGTTCAAACGTAGTCGGGAACAAATACCCGGATCCAATGCCGATACCCAGGGCCAGGCATCGTTCCTCGGCCCGGCCGGTGGCATCCTGGAACACCGCATAACTGGAGTTGATCCCGCTGCCCGCCAGGAAATTACGGCGGACCGAAGTGCCCGACCCCTTGGGGGCCACCATGATCACATCGACATCCGGTGGCGGAATGACCTTGGTGAGATCCTTGTAAACAATGGAAAAGCCGTGCGAGAAATAGAGGGCATCACCGGGATTCAAATTCTTTTTAATCACAGGCCAGATCGCGCGCTGGGCGGCGTCCGACACCAGCAATTTCACGATGGTACCCCGCTGCGCCGCTTCCTCAACATCGAACAAGGTCTTGCCCGGCACCCAGCCATCCTTACGCGCCCGATCCCAGTCGCTCTTAAAGGCCTTGCTTTGACCGATGATGACATTGAAACCGTTGTCCTTGAGGTTCAGCGCCTGGGCCGGCCCCTGCACCCCGTACCCGATAACCGCAATGGTTTCCCTCTTTAACACCCGCTTGGCTTTGGCCAAGGGAAACTCCTTGCGCATCACCACTTCTTCCTTCGTTCCACCAAAATCTATCCGTGCCATGATTACTTACTCCTTGGTTTACATCTCCAATGGCTTACAAAGGGCGGCAGTCTGCCTGATTCAGGCCAACGCGTCAATGCCCATTATCGCAGCCTTGACGAGTAAGACCTGACCGGTCTATGAAGGGAGCCGCTATTCAGCACCTATTGCGCTAGGCGTCGTGTCGGGACATATCCCCGCCACCCGTCTGGATAAACATCGAAAAACAGCTACCCATGACAATCGACGCTGCCGAAACTCTCTTGTTCCTGCATATTCCCAAGGCCGCCGGCACGACGTTGAG
>SLLF01000275.1 GCA_007134175.1 Kiritimatiellia bacterium
CCAAGGATCCGGAAACGCGCGCGTCGCCGGTCCGTTCGTTGCGACCAAACGGAACCCCACGCGCATGGGTCCCCGGACTTTGCCCGGTCAAGTAATCCACCAGATAGCGCCGGTGGGCTGCGGGTTCATAGCCCGCCTGGCGGATGTCGTTGTCGTCGAAGCCCAGCCCGATATCATCGTGGCAACGCACGTAGTTCAGCCAAGTGGCCCGCTCCAGCTTCAGCGGCACGTTGGTAATCCCTTGCCGCAGCAACCGCGCGTTCTTGGTGGCGACCGCGTCCCACAGTAGCGCCATGAAGGTGGCGTTGTAGGCAATCTCGCACTCTTTGGCAATCACGGCGTCCTCGCCGAAATACTTGGTCACCTCCACCGGCGCGACGATGGCTTCGGCGATAAACAACACCCCGGGCGCGGTGACCTGGCTGCAGTCTTTCAGCAGTTGCAGGATCAAGTGCGCCTCGCGCTCGTTCTGGCACGTGCTGCCGATCTTCTTCCAGAGGAACGCCACGGCGTCCAGCCGCAGAATATCCGCGCCCTGATTGGCCCAGAACAAGATCACGTCGAGCATCTCGATGAACACCGCCGGATTGGTATAGTTCAGATCCCACTGGTACCGGTTGAATACGGTCATCACCCAGCGCTGCATCTCTTCGTTCCAGGTGAAGTTACCGGGTGCCGTTTCAGGGAAGACTTCCGGCATACTCTCCTCGAACATGTCCGGCACCGCCCGGCTGGCATACGTGAAGTAGTAGTCCTGATACACCGGGTCCCCTGCCCGCGCCCGTCGCGCCCACGCGTGTTCATCGGAGGTATGGTTCAAGACCACGTCCAACGCCAGCAGAATGCCGCGCTCGCGCATGGCGCGCGCCACCGCCCGCAAATCGTCCAGGGTGCCGACCCGCGGATCGATGGCACGGAAATCGCTGACCGCGTACCCGCCGTCGCTGGCCCCTTCCGGGCATTGCATCACCGGCATGATATGCACCAGGTTGACACCCAGCTCCTGGAAGTATCCCAGCCGCTCGCCCACGCCTGTCAGATCGCTGGCGAATCCGTTGCTATACAAGGCCATGCCCGCCCATTTCTGATGCAGAAACCAGTCGTAATCCTTTTCGCGTTCCAAATCCAGCTCGCGCAAGGCCATCGGCCGCCGGATATATTGCCGCGCCATCGTTTCCACCAGTCGCTGGGCCTGCTGCTCGAAGTCGTCGCGTTCGCCGTACAGATGATGAAACAACGAATGGATCGCATAGAAGTTGGCGCCGAGACGGGTGTAGAAGTGGCGCAAATCCTTCTCGCTGATCTCGTCCTTGAGCCGATTCAGGATGTCGTTCAGCAGGGAGTGTGACGCTTGCTCATACATCCCGCAATCTCCTCAGGCATCGGTGCGGTGCGGCGCGTACAACGCCCGATCCTGCGGCGTAGCCCCACGCTGACTGATGATACAAGCCGCAAACTCCTGGGCGCGCTCGACACTTCGCCGCACCGGCCAACCCGCCAGCAGGCCATGTAGATAAATCGCGCTGAAGGCGTCCCCCGCGCCGACGGGATCCACCCGCCGCTCAAGCGGTGCCGGCGGCACATGTTCCACTTGCCCGTCAGCCGTCAGCACCGCCGCTCCCTGCTTGCCCCGCGTGAGGATCACCTGGTGCACGCCGGTAGCCGACTGCAACGCCCGCAGGGCGTCGTCTGCTTCCGCCTGATCGAACCCCAACGCCCGCAGCTCATCCACATTCAATTTTGCCCAACGCGCGCGTTGCAGATCGTCCATGACGGCCTGACGGCTCCACCACGGCGCACGCAGATTCACGTCCACAAAAACCTGTGCGCCCGGCCATTCGGTCAGCGCTTTGCAGGTCGCGCGGGAGACGGGATTCCGCAACGCCAAGGATCCGTGATAAACGAGTGGGGCATCGGTCACTGGCGGCCGGGCCATTTTCTCAATGAAGTCGTAGGCCACGTCCGGTGTTAGGGTATAGTGCGGCTCCCCATCCTGCAGGGCGATTTGTACCGAACCGGTCGGGCGAGCAGGATCGCGTTGCACGCCGCTCGTATCCAGCCCCCATTCTTCCATCGCGCGGGTGATGGCGGCACCATCCGCGTCCTCACCAATCCGGGAAACGAACAATGGCGCGTCACCCAGGGCCTGCAGATGCCACGCCACATTGAACGGGGCACCTCCCAGCACTTTTTCACCGGACGGAAAGCAGTCGAATAGTACTTCCCCGAAAACCACGATTTTGTCCGAATGTGTCATGCACTATACCTAGCGTGCATTCGCTCCCGATTCAAGCACGGGTTAGTGATGTAACCGGTTCCACCACATTGCGGGCCGCAAAGTAATCGACCAGCAAGTCCCTGGTCTGAACCGCATGCAACCGGGTCTGGCTGGTCGGCTGGCGCAGGATGTCGCGGAGGTGGAGGTGGCGCTTGCCGCCGGACTGTGCATCGTACGAGTTGAACGCCACGGTGTAGCGGTTGCGACGGTGCAAGGGCCGCCCATGCCGGTCATACACCTCGTGGATTTCAATGTTGCGCCCTCGCCCTTCAACGTCCACGGCCATCCCCATGATGCTGCGCTTGCTCCAATCGGTGTAGACTTCATACAGGATCGTGATGATCTCTTCACGGTTGAGCCGCGCCGTGACGACTTTGTTTTCGTAAGGCATGATCCGCCACATATCAGCAATGGTCTTTTCACCGGCGGGGACATCGCCCTCGGGAAAGATCAAGCCGTGGATCACCGCGTCCAATTCAACTCCGCGCGCCGCCATACCTTCGATGAACGCGGCGCCAATCAGCTCCTCCACCTGGCTGGGCCGCCCGATATCCCCGTCAATGGAAAGCGGTTCCGCCAGTGTGCCGACCGGGGTGGCCATGATGCGGTCGGCTTCCTCCAAATCGTCCGCGGCCAATGACAGGATACCGGGATCGACGGCAAAACGGTCGTCCATCCAGGAAGTCATCGGTTGCACCCATAAACATTGCCGGGTGGACCGGTTAAGCACGAGGTCGAGACGACCGGCGTGGATACCGAAATAGCTCGCCTGAGTATACAGCATGCCATGGACGCGATCGTTCGGCACATGCTGATGGGTATGCCCACCAATAAACGCCACCGCCTCCGGAAACTCCGCCATCAAGGTCTGCGTGCGGTTGGCAAAATCGTCGCCCCCGCGCCGCAACCCCATGTGACCAGCGAGGATCACCACATCCGCGCCCTGTGCGCGCAGCGCCTGCAGCGCGCGCCGCACCGGTTCGACCGGATCGACAAAGGTGAAACCACGATACAGGTCTTCATGAAACCAGTACGGCATACCGGTGGTCGTGACCCCGACCACGCCGATCTTGAAGCCGGCCACCTCCTTGAGGATATAGGGCTGCACGCGGGACAAAGGATGGCGCGGATCGTCCAACTCACCCGCCGGCCGCCCCTCCAGCAGGCTGTTGGCGGAGAGCGCGGGCATGGTGGACACCGTCAACGCCTCGTTGACTGCATCCATACCCCAGTCAAATTCGTGGTTGCCGATGATCCACGCATCATAATTCAAGTGGTTAAAAGCCTTGATCATCACCTGTCCGCGCGTCAACAGGCCGACTTGGGTACCTTGATATACGTCGCCGGCATCGATCAGCAGGTGATGGGGATTCAACCGCTTCCATTTGGCGATTTGCGTGGCGCAGCGCGCCAGCCCTCCTACGTCCGCAATCCCCTCATAGGTCGCGGTGGGCAGAATATGGCCGTGCAGGTCGGTTGTGTGCAGCACGGAAACGGTCATCCACTCATCGCTCGCCGCCCGCAACCAGCCCGGCAGGGCACCGAAAGCGGTCACGCTGCCCAGCAACCGCATGAAGTTCCGTCTATCGACGGGGGTCTGTACGAGTTTATTCATAACCGCTCAGTGTCGCAGATAACGGGGTATAAAGCAACCCCAACCGCACCCCAACAATTCTCCGAGCCGATTGCGCTGTTGTAAAGGTGCGTGAATAGAGGCTGAAAAGAGGGTGGTTAATGTCGATCCCCCCGATTGGCCTCGAAAACCCCAATATTTTTGAGTGGGGAACGAGAAAAAGCGGATTTTTCGACCACCACGCGCTTGACGCGGGGATGGTTTGCGATGATTGCACCGGCGCACACCCAGC
>SLLF01000096.1 GCA_007134175.1 Kiritimatiellia bacterium
TCGCAGTCCGGCGGCTCGGCCAGATCGACAATGACGAGCGGCGAACGGGCACTGGCCAAGTGGTGGGGATAAAGCACGGGATGGGGCGCGGCCGTGGCACACAGGACCCCGCCCACGTCCTCGAGGCAGTCGACCAGATGATCCAGCCCGCTGTGGAATCCGCCCACCTGCGAGGCGAGTAACCAGGCATTTTCGGGGCAGCGACTGGCGATCCGTACGGCGTGCGCCCCGCGTTTGCGCAGGTAGCGCGCGGCGCGTCCCGCCATATCGCCGGCACCAATCACGGCCAGGGGCGTAGCGGTCGCCACGCGCTGCAACAGTTCACGGGCGGCAATGCCCGCCAGCGAGGTGAGGTTGCGATCAATGCCGCTCTCGCGCCGAGCCCGTCGCGCCAGCGCCAACGCGGCTTGGAAGCAGCGATGCAAGGCGCAGCAATCCGGTAGGCGTTGCGCCAGAAAGAGCTTATAGGCTGTCCGGACCTGCCCCAGGATCTCCAGCTCGCCCGGAATCCGACTCTCCAAACCGGCCGCGATACGCGCCAGCCGCTCGAAGGCGGCTTGACCGCGCCAATGGCCGGCCACCGGCAGTGCGGGGTCTTCCGGGTCGCGACAACTGTAGACCTCGAGGCGTTGGCAGGTGTGGAGAATGAAGTACGGGTGGCCGTTTTGCTGCAAGCGCTGGATCACGTGCAGGCGCTGTTTCGGATCTTCGATCTTGAATTCGAAACCATGCATGGGACGTTAGATGGAGTAGTTCAATACGTCCGGGGCGGCGGCGACCCGGTCCCGCTCCGCCAAATCGGCGAAATCGATCCGGCCTAGAACAGTGTCCAGCGCATCAGCGGCCTCTGACCACACCGCCTCGAAAACATCGACCCGGTTGGTGGCCACGCCTACGGTTTCCTGGGGCGGTGGGGTGAAGTAAGGGCCTTCCAGTGTGCGCACGACGGCACCAACCGTGATCTCGCGGGCGGGCTTGGCGAGGGCGTAGCCCCCTTTCTTGCCGCGAATGGAGAGGGTCAACCCCGCTTGTTTCAATTCGCGCAGGATCGCTTCCAGAAAACGGGAGGGGATTTGCTGTGCCTCGGCAATCTCCACGATTGTGGCAGGCCCTTCCGCCGCCTGCCGCTTGGCCAGTTCCAGCATGGCCCGCATCGCATATTGACACTTGTTTGATATCATCGCGATTACTTCTCCTTCGCCGGGCCGCTAATCCTTGGCATTGATTTCGATCATGCGCTTGACCGCCCGGTAGGCGCGCTGCCGGATATCCTCCGGCACCTCGATCACATAGCGATTCCGGCGCAGCGCCTCGCGCGTGTCTTCCAGTGTTATTTCGTTCATGTGCGGGCAGCGAATGCTGCACAGGCGCAGCATCTCCTTATCCGGATTCTCCGCCGCAATGTTGTCGCCCATGGCGCATTCGGTCAGGATGAGATACTGCGCCGCCGGATGGTTCTTGACGTAATTGACCATCGCCGTGGTGCTGCCCGAGTAGTCCGCCGCGTCTACGACCTCCGGGGAACATTCCGGATGGGCCAGCACCCGTACAGCGGGAAACTGGCGGCGGGCGTTCTCGATATCCTCCACCGTAAACTGCTCGTGCACTTCGCAGCGGCCGTGCCAGCCGATCAACTGGTAGTCCAGCTCGGTATCGTACCGGGCCTGCGGTCGGCGCGTAGGGAAGATGATATGCTTGCCCGTTTCGCGTGCGGTGTTGCGCGCGAGGTATTCGTCGGGTAGAAAAATGACGGTGTCGGTGCCGAACGATTCCACTACCGCGGCTGCATTGCTGGAGGTGCAGCAGACGTCCGACTCGGCTTTCACGTCGGCGTAGGTGTTGACATAGGTCACCACCGGCACGCCAGGGAACTGTGCCTTGAGTTGGCGCACGTCCTCCGCCGTGATGCTGGCCGCCAATGAGCAGCCTGCCTTTTTGGCGGGCAACAGCACGGTCTTGGCCGGACTCAGTATCTTGGCGGTCTCCGCCATGAACCGCACGCCGCAAAAGACAAGCACCTCTTGCTCGCATGCGGCCGCCTTGCGGCTCAGCTCCAGTGAGTCGCCTACGTAGTCCGGCACGGAATAGAAGAGGGCCGGCTCCATATAGTTGTGCGCGAGAATCACCGCGTTGCGTTCGGCTTTCAACGCCAGTACCTCCTCGGCCACTTCCGCTTTCTGGCGCAACTCCACTGCCGGCACGACATGCGCCAACTTTTCCTGTAATTTACTGTAGATCGTCTCTGTGATCACTGGGCCTACCTCCGCAATACGACCGGACTAATATACGCAAAACCGATCGGGGTTCAAGCCTAAATGGAACGCCCTTGACCCACAGCACCGGCTAATACATGCTGCAACCGCATGCGCTGGAAACATCGAATAGAATATATGGGGCTGGCCGGGTTGGGCGCGGTGGTACGGCGTCTGCCTTACCGGTTGGCGCTGGGGGTCGGCTGGGTGTGTGCCGTGCTCTTGTTCCATGTGGTGCGGTTCCGCGTCCGCGCGGCACAGCAACGGTTGCAAGCGGTGTTTGGCGATCAATTGTCGCCGCGGCAGCGGCGGCAAACCGCTTGGGTTTCACTGCGCAATCTCTGCTTTAACGTAGTCGATATTTTGCGGTTGCCGCTGTTGGATAGTGCCTGGATCGCACGTCACGTGGATGCGCGCGGGATCGATTTCATCAAAGCCGTGCGCGATCCGCAACGCGGCGCGATCCTGGCGGTGCCGCACATGGGTAACTGGGATTTAGCCGGGGTAGGGGGGCATATTTCGGGGCTCCCGATCTTCTTCATGGCCCGTCGCCAGAAGAATCCCTTGACCGACGAATGGTTGAACCGCTTGCGCGGGGTTACGGGGGTGGAAACGATCATGACGGACCAGGCGGGGGCGTTGCGCAAAGTGGTGCGTTACCTGAAGGAGGGCCGGATATTCGCGATGCTGCCCGACGTGCGCGCCCGCCAGTCAGGCATCGCCGTCCCGTTTCTGGGGGGCACGGCCATATTGGCAACGGGCATGGAGACGTTTGCCCGTCGCAGTAACGTCCCCATTTTTCCCGCCTATAACCTGCGCGTGGGCTGGACGCGCCACCGCTGGATCGTGCTGCCGCCGGTCTGGCCCGATCCGGACGTGGAACCCGCCACGGATCAAGCGCGCATCATGCGGGAAGTGATGCAGCACTTCGATGCGGCGATCCGGGCTCACCCGGACCAGTATTTCTGGTACAACAAACGCTGGATACTGGATCCGCCGCACCCCCGGCCCGACCCTCCGGTGTCTCACCCATGAGCGGCGGCACCGTCGATCCGTCGCGCGCAGGGGTGGCCAGCGGCTTGCCGCCGTTGGACCTCGTGATTGACCGCTTTCGTCTCGGCGACAACGTGGTCTGGCAGGTGGAAAATTTGGCGGACTACCGCTTCTTTGCCCGGGCGTTCCAGTCGCAGGCCCTGGCCGACCAGCGCCAACTGGTGTATGTACGCTTCGGTACGCACCCGCCGGTGCTGGCCATGGCCGCAGCCGACGCGGCGGCCCCGTCACCGCCGGCCAGGGCACCGGCTCCGGTGGTGGAGCGGGTTGACCCTGCGGCTGGTTTTGACCTGTTCAGTGCGCAGGTGAACCGGATCATCACCCGTTGGGGACGCGGGGCGTTCTACGTGTTCGACAACCTTTCCGGTCTGGCGGATTTATGGGCCACGGACGAGTTACTGGCCAATTTTTTCCAGGCGACCTGTCCCTACTTATATGAACTGGACACCGTTGCCTATTTCGCCCTCACCCGGGCGCGGCACGCGGACGCGGCGGTGGCCCGTATCCGCGACACCACCCAGGTCTTGCTGGACACCTTCCATCACCAGGCCGCGCTGCACGTGCGGCCGTTGAAGGTGTGGCAGCGCCACTCGCCACAGATGTTCCTGCCGCATCGGGTGGAGTCGGACGGCTGGATCCCGGTGGCCCAGACCACGGTGCCGGAAACCACGCTGGCCCATCATACCCGCGCTCCGTGGGAGCGCGTATATGCCGAGCTGAAGATCCGCCAAGCCCTGGGGGCGGACCAGGTCGATCCCGAACGGGTTTTCATATCCATCAATACCCGGCCAGACGACGGCAAAATCTGTCCCAGCTTTTTTGTTCAGACGCA
>SLLF01000120.1 GCA_007134175.1 Kiritimatiellia bacterium
CGCGCGCCGGATGACATCCAGAATGGCGCCATGCGTGATAGCGTCATCCACCACCAAGGCAATAGCCCGCGCAATCGCCGGGTACGGCGCGACATCGTGCGCCTTGGGCACGCGCGCGTCATGCTGCACGAGCAGGGCCGTCGACCATTCCGCCAGGCCAACAGGATCGGGTAAGCGCCAGTCGCGGCGCAGATCAGCCCGCAACAGGCCCAGCACACCGACTTGCACATCGTCGACGAAAAGGTTGACGGCCTGGCCGGGCTCGAGGCCGGGCTGCTCCGCAGGCTCGATGCGGCACGGTCCCAGTCCCTGCGCATCCCACACGGCCTGCGCGATACCCTTGATCCAGGCAAACATCTCGGCAGCCGCCACCGGTGCCCGCTTGCCGCAGGTGTCGCGCCCCACCGGCCCCAGCAATCCAACGGCGATACGGTCTTCTTCCGCGACCCCAGCCGCGGACCGCCAATAGACGCGGCCGCTTTCGAAGAAGGCGGCTTCATCGATTTGCCGCGCGTGGTTGCGCGCCAATGTCTCGGCCATATGCGGCAACAGCGATGGCCGCAGCACAGATTGATCCGCACTAATGGGGTGCGGCAGAACGACCCGGCGGTCGCCAGCGGCCGGATCAAACCGATCCAGCAAGGCCGGGGACGTCAAGCTGTAGTTCATGATCTCGCGCAGGCCCAGACCCGCCAGCCGGCTCTTCAGCCGTATCCGTGAACAGGCGGCGTGATCCTCGGCACCTGGCACCAACCGGGCCTGCGGGGCCGGAGTGGGAACATGATCCAGCCCGTGCAGCCGGGCCACTTCCTCCACCAGGTCGACTTCACGCTCCACATCGTTGCGGAACGTGGGGACTTCGACCGCACAACCTTCTTCATCTTCCGCCACGCAACGTAAGTCGATCGAGGCGAGATGTTCCCTTATTTGTCGATTGCTGACGGGCATGCCGGTCAATTCACGGATAAACGACCAGCGGGCACGAACCGTGCGCGGGGCCACGGGTGCCGGATAGCAGTCGATCACGCCTTGGGCCACGATGGCACCGGCCTCCGCCGCCATCAGCGCGGCAGCGCGCTGGCTGGCCCATTCCACCGTAGCCGCATCGACCCCCCGTTCGAAGCGATAGGACGACTCGGTCGACAGCGCCAAATCACGCGCCGTCCGCCGGATGCGATCCGCATCAAACGTGGCCGATTCCAGTAGCACCGTCCGGGTGGTGGCTTCAATTTCACTACCGGCGCCTCCCATTACCCCGGCTACAGCCACCGCCTGGCACACATCGGCAATAACGCACATGGCCTCCGTCAACGTTCGCTCGACACCGTCCAGGGTTTGTATCTTCTCGCCCGGGGCCGCCCGTCGGACAACAATCCGGCCACCTTCCAGCCGTTCATGATCAAAGGCGTGCAATGGATGACCGCTTTCCAGCATCACATAATTCGTGATATCCACCACATTGTTGATCGGACGAACACCGGCCAGGGTCAGGCGGCGCTGCATCCAGGCGGGCGAAGGTCCGATGTGGACCTGTTGCAGCATGCGGGCCGTGTAGCGCGGACAGGCCGCCGCGTCCTGTAAATCCACCTGGGTGAGAGCCTCTACGCCGGGGCCGCTTGCGGTCAAATCCACTGTGGGGTGTTGCCAGGTCGTGCCGTACAGCGCGGCCACCTCACGGGCAATACCCAGCAAACAGAGACAGTCCGGGCGATTGGGGGTAATCTCCAAGTCGAGAACCGTCTCTGGCGGCCCCAACACCTCCGCCAGCGGGGTACCCGCCGCCCAATCCGCGTCACACTCCAGAATGCCGCTGTGATCGTCCGATAAACCCAACTCGTCTTCGGCCAGCAGCATGCCGCATGATGCCACCTGCCGGATTTTGGCCCGCTTTAATTTTTGCCCGTCGGGCAACACCGCACCAACCGGTGCAAACGCTGCCCGCATCCCGGCCCGAACATTCGGCGCCCCACAGACAACCTGATGCTCCGCCTGGCCGTCAAACACCCGGCACACGGTCAACCGGTCCGCATTCGGATGCGGGTCCACCCCGCGCACTTCCGCCACCAGCAGCCCGGTCCAGTCACCGCCAATGACGTCGATGCCTTCCACTTCCACCCCGGAAAAGGTCAGCTTGTCCGCCAACCCCGCCACGGAGTCGTCGAACGTCACATAGTCCCGCAACCAACTAATCGGTACTTTCATATCCACTTATCCTGTACAATGCCCACGGCTGACCGTCGTGGCGAGACCCGCAGCTTCAGGTCAAAAGGCTCCGAAAAAGATACTGGTGAAGGTCGTAATGGGGGCCGTCTCGCGGAAATCGTCAATAGAGGCACGGATTTCACGCAACAGCAATTGCGCTTCCTCGTACATTTCGTCGTCCGCAATCAACTTACCCAGGGTCCCCTCCCCGGCATTGATCTTTTCGCTAACCGACCGCAAGTTGGCGGTCAGTTGCTCCAAATCCTGGTAGACCGCATCCTCCATCAACAGGCGGCCAAAGGTCCCCTGCCCTTCACTGAGGGCCCGGGTGATATCGTTCAACTGGGCCATGGTGGCCTCGACGTTGGCCAGCACCTCCCCTTCCTCCAGCGAGGCCCGCAACGCGCGGATGGTGTGGGTGGCTTCGTCGATCAAATCAACCGGACGCTCGCCCCGCAACCGGGCGTCGTCCGGCAGGCGCGGCGCGTCCGGCGGTCCTTCGTCAATGGCTAAGTATTGTCCACCCAGCACGGACGAAGGGACAATCTCAATGCGGTAGCCCTCGCGCAGCGTCAACCGCCGCTGGATGCTGGCGGTGACCCGGACCCCGTCGTCATCCACTTCCAGTTGACGGACCCGGCCAATCATCACGCCGCGCAGGAAAACATTGTCCCCCTGACGCAAGCCGCTGACATGGTCGAACTGGACCTCGAGCGGATGGTACTGCTGGAAGATATTCTCGTAGCTCAGAATGATGGTAAAGAATCCCAGGGCGAGCAGGATCATAAAAATGAACGCGCCCACCATGATTTCCATTGATACATCGCGTAGTTGACTTCTTTTCATGATGCCTCCGGCGTTTTTCCCCAATGGCCCTGAGTAGTGATATACTGGGCTTCCAGAAACCCCTGGACAAACTCGTTTTTCGACTGCACGAACATTTGTGGGGCGGCGATTTCCACCATTTTACCCTCATGCAGCATCGCAATTCGTGATCCGATCGCCAAAGCGCTGTGCAGATCGTGCGTCACCACCACACTGGTCACGCCCAGCTCGGAACGCAAGCGGTTAATGAGCCGGTCGATCGTGCGCGAGGTGACCGGATCCAAGCCCGAGGTCGGCTCATCATAAAGGATGATTTCCGGGTCGGTGATGATGGCGCGGGCCAGGCCCACCCGTTTGCGCATACCACCGGACAACTCCCCGGGAAATTTTGTAAACGCGTCCTCCAGGTTGACCATCGCCAGCCCTTCGTGCACGCGTTCATCAATTTCCGTGTCCGACAATCCGCTCTTCATGCGCAAGGGCAGCCCGACATTATCGCCCACCGACAGCCATTGCAGCAGCGCGGCACTTTGGAAGAGGAAACCGAAACGTTCGCGAATGCGGTCCAATCGAGTGCTGCGCGCCCGGCTGACGCATTCATCACCGACCCACACCGCTCCGGTATCCGGGGTCAGCAACCGGACCATGTGTTTCAGGCTCACGCTTTTACCCGCCCCTGAAGCGCCGACAATCACAAAGGTCTCGCCCGCCTCGATTTCGAAGCTGATCTCGTCGAGTACCACGCGACCACTAAGGCGCTTGCTCACTTTTTCGAATCGTATCATTGATAAAACAACCGGGTTACCATATAGCCCACTGTCAGGATCACCAGGAACGAAACCACCACCGTGCGGCGGGTGGCCCGGCCGACGCCGACCGCCCCCTGCGTGGTGGCAAATCCCTGATGACAAGCCACGGTGGCAATGATGATGCCGAACAAGACCGACTTCAACAAGCCGACATACAAATCCTTGTTGGCCGCAAACTGGGTCGCGTTATCCATATAGGCCGTGATCGAAACGCCCAATTGGGTATGGCCCACGATAGCGCCGCCCGCGACGCCCATGATGTTGGAATAGAGGGTGACCAGCGGCATCATGGTGATCA
>SLLF01000203.1 GCA_007134175.1 Kiritimatiellia bacterium
ACGCGCTCAAGATGCCCGCGTTGACCAGGATCGATTTCCAAACTCTGTTGGAGGAAGTCGACTGCCTCGTCACGGAACGACAACCGCTGCAGCGCGTCGGCAATCGCGTTCAACGGGGCCGGGTTGCGAGGTTCCAGCGCATGCCAGTCGGAGAAATGAGCAATCGCCTGCTCGTACTGTCCCGCGCGGATCGCGATATACCCGGCCTCCGCCAACACGTCCGCCTGGCGCCGCTGCGCGCGCCGTTCCGCCTGCTCAGGGCTGGGGCGCAACTCATGGTAGAGCAATATTTCCTCCGTCGTGGCGGTCGGCAGTGCTGCTTCGGCCAACACCGGGCCCGCCAACGGCAGACCGGCATCGATCTGGGCCTGCGTCGCAACCCAGCGGACGCCGGGTAGCGCCGCCGCCAGCCGCGGCAAATGGTCGGGCTGTCGTCCGGCTTCCGCAACGTGGAGCAACATCTGTTTGCCGGCCGAATCCAAATGCGCCCACACTTGTTCCAGCCAGGATTGCAAATCGCTCAACGGCGTTTCGGTATGGTTGTTGATCCTGATATAAACTCCGTCGCCCTCCAGCGTGGCCATGCGTGCGGCCCACGCTTGAGGGGGGGTGCGCTGCAACAGGGTGGCCCCACCGGTGATGTGGGTGACCGGTGCCAGCAACGCCTGGCTCCAGTGGGCCAGTTGACGGTACGCCATGCGAACGATTCCCTCGGGATCGCGTTCCGCCATGAGGGCCCGTGCCGGTGGGCTGATGACGGCATGGCGATGCGCCTGCCGATGCCAGGCGTGAATCGCCTTGGCGGCTGACCGGTCATCCTCCCATACCGCCACACGGTCCGGCATGGGCCTGAAGAGCAGCCCGTCCAATCGGGCGCGCGCAGGGGTGTCCGAATCACCGCGACCGATACCAATTCCCGAATAGCCGGGTGGTCCCTTGTCCGGTACCCGCACAGGCTGGACGAATACCGGGAGCCCCTCCCGTTCCATTTGGAAATAGGGACCTCGCAAGTGGAAGTGCAGCTGCTCGACACCGCTCCCATCCCGCGGCTGATCAGCGGTGGCCAGCACACGGGCAGCGCCCGCCGTGACGGACTGCAGGCTAATCCGGCCATCATGGTGCCACTGCAGGTGCAAGCCGTACTGGTCGTCCGGGGTGGTGCGCCACCACCAATGCAAGGTGCCGTAGCCCGGCTGCAGGGTCATTTCCATTTTGAGGTCTTGCACGGATGGACTGCCACTGACCCACAACCGGGCCGGTGGCAGCGCGGCGCGGTCGGACAGGTGCCAGTGCCCATCAACCAATGCCATACCGGTCCGGTCCATGATCCAGTGGCTGGGTATGCGCCGCCCCTGTTGGTCGCGTTGCAGGGGGAGGGCTTCCTGCAGCGTGTTCAAGTGAGCCAGCAGCGTTGCCCCCGACCAGCCGGGATCCACCCGTAGCCTATTCAGCCGCAGCGGGTCGCTGCCCCAGCCATTATAGGCCAAGTGCCCCGTGATAAAGCCCAGTTCGAAGTGGCGGGCCGTAGTCCCCAGCCGGATCAGGTTGCGGATAGCCGGTTCCTCTTTGTCCTGCCCGAAGGAACCTCCGGCATAGGCGAAGGCCAGCGGTACGGCACGTACCCGGTCGGCGAGGATCTCCCGGGCGGATCGTTGATCGGCGTGAATGCGGGCCTGGTATTCATACAGGCTTTCGCCGCGTTCCACGTGTGTCAGCCATTGCGACGCCGTAAAGAACGGCCCTGTCCGGCCATCGTCCGCCACCGGGATGCGGTCGGCATGGCCGAGGGCACCGATCTCCCACCGTCTTTCGCCGCGCGCCAGACGCAGCAGGCCCCACCCCGGGGTAGCGTCAAGACGGGATCGCGTCCGCTCAGCAGGCACAAAGGCGGCGGCTTGCCAGCCCTGCAACCGGATCACGTGGGCCAAGGCCCGCCAGGACCGGGCCCGCGGCCGGTCAAACGTCAACAGCACCGCCCGTTCCGGGACCGGTTTACCGGCGTATAGCAGGTCGTGAACGTCCTGCAACCGTATCGGCACGTAGCCCGCCATCTGAAGTTGAGTTAAATGATCCTCCACCCGTTCCAGCGGAATCCCCTCCGGACCACCGACTGGACCATACGCCAGTGCCGCAAACGTATGTACCGAGCGGGGGGCATCAGGGAGGCGGACGCCTATGCGCCGCAACAGAAAGGCGGCGATCGGCATGTGCCAGACACCGATCAACAATAGGGCCGCCACCAGGTAAAACAGCCCGGCCTTCAGTTTGGGCATACGCCGCGCTGAACGCTCAACCTTCATAAAATGAAAAGACCGTCCATGATCTTCCGGTCAAGGGTAACGCAATAGTAAGCCAACCGGCTGCCGCTACGCCACCCTTCGCCCTCCTTTTCGACCTCCCAAACATTCGCAACCCGGAGCGCCAATGCTCGCCAACTCCGTTGAAAACGCTGCCACTCTAAAGAATCAGCGCGGACATTTCAATATCGTTGACCGGTTTCCCGGCTAGCTATACCTGTCCGCGACCATGCGACCCGCACGCCGATACCTGGAGGGCGACTGACCAAAATAATGCCGGAAGCGTGTGGCGAAGTGTTGTGAGCTGGCGAAGCCCAACTCGAGCCCGATGGTGGTGATCGCCTCGTCGGTGTCCACCAGCAACTGACCGGCTTCCGCCAACCGTTGCTCTTCCTGGTAATGCTTGGGCGATTTCCCGTAACGGGCATGAAAGCAACGATACAGATGCCGGTAGCCAACCGGTATCCCCTGCAAGACCTGCCGCAACGGCAGCCCCGAACCCAGATTGATATCGATGGCTGCCCGGGCCGCCACCGCCCAATCATGTGCAGCGGTCCGGTTTTCCCCCCGACATTGCGCCTGCGCCTCCCAGAGGATGGCCTCGCCGAGACCGCGCAGCACATGCGCACTTTCCGGTAAAGGCGCTTGTATGTGCTGCCATGCAGCCTTAACCAACACCAGCAAGGTGCCCGACAACCAACCCGACACCGGCATGCCCCGGAAGTGCTCCAGCCCCTCCCCCAGGCCCACAATGCCTAATCCGATATAGCCGGTCCGGCCCGCACAGGACAGCCGAAACCCGCTTTGATGCCGCAACAGAACATAGTGACCAGGTCGCACGTCAATGGCTTGCGAAAGCGTGCAGTTGCCCCGCGCCGGCGTCACGTGCAACGCCCCGCGCATAATAGCTATAAATTGAACCTGATCATAAGCGGATGCAGTATAAGAATAGCCACCAGGCTGAATTTTTCGCATGGTTCGAATAATCATGAAAGTCCAATTTATATACTTATTGGGTCTATTACAAGGAAGCATAAAAGTCCCGCCACCTTAGAATAAGGGGCGCTGGAAAAACCACATTAGCAGAACAGGAGTTGACCATGAATGGACGAGAACAATTTATTGAAACGCTCACGTTCGGATCGACTGACCGTATCCCCTTTGTCCCCGGCAAGGGGCGCCAGTCCACGCAAAAGCGCTGGCGGTCCGAAGGACTTCCGGAAGGGACGGACCCGGTGGCGGCGGCGGCGGATATCATAGGTGTGACGTTGCCGACGCCCGCCCGGCCACGCGTCGATTTGGCGGCGGATTTCCGACTTATCCCGCGTTTCGAAGAAAAAATTCTCGAGCACAAGGATGGCCACTATGTGGTCCAGGACTGGAAGGGCAATATCTGCGAGATATCCGATGAGTTTGATCCCTCCTACCTGCGCAACGCCATTGACTTTGTCACCCGTCGCTGGATCAAGTGCCCCGTTGAGACCCGCGCGGATTGGGACGCGATGCGGGCGCGCTACGATCTGGCTGCGTCCGGCCGTTTTCCTGAGGATTTTCAGGAAAGAGCCCGGCAGGCGCAAGACCGCGATTGGCCCCTGGTGATCAACTTCAGCGGGCCGTTCTGGCAGCTGCGCGAATGGTGCGGGTTCGAGGGACTCTGTATGCTGCTGGCCGACGATCCGGACTTTGTGGCGGAGATGGCCACATTTTGGAAGGATTTTGTGGCCGCCATGCTGGACCGTATTCTCGCGGTGGTCACCCCGGACGCTATTCGTTTCGATGAAGACATGGCGTACAAGGGGAAATCAATGATCTCCATGGATATGGCCCGCC
>SLLF01000110.1 GCA_007134175.1 Kiritimatiellia bacterium
AACCTACAATCTTCCGAAGGGCAAGGCAAACAGGAAAGTCTGCGTGCCGCTTGACGCTACGGGCGGGACTGGGGCACGATGTAGGGCATGCAGACAAATCAATCTTCCGCTCCGAATACGTTGGCGCACCGGTTGCGTCTGGCATTGGGGCCCGGCCTGTTGTTGGCCGGAGCAGCAATCGGGGTTTCCCATCTGGTGCAGGCGACCCGGGCCGGTGCGGAATACGGCTTTGCGCTATTTTGGTTGCTGGCGTTGGCGATCATTACCAAGTATCCGTTTCTTGAGTTCGGGCCGCGCTTCGCTGCCGCAACGGGGGAAAACTTAGTGGCCGGCTATCGGCGGCACGGCCGTTTGGCCTACGGGGCGTATGTGGTCATTACCGTGGGCACCATGTTCATTATCCAGGCGGCCGTGACGGTCGTGACGGCCGGCTTGGCGGAACAACTCTTCCAGCTCGGTTGGAGTGCCCCGGTCTGGAGTGCGGTGCTATTGGCCTGCTGCATTGTCCTGTTGCTGTTTGGGCGTTATCCGGGGCTGGACATTGCCATGAAGGTCATTATCAGCGTGTTGACCATCTGTACGCTGGCGGCGGTGTTGTTGGCGCTGGGTGCCGGAACATGGAGCCAGACGCGTGCGACCGCTGCGCCGCCCTACTGGCATGCGGCCGGTATTGGCTTCATCATCGCCTTTATGGGCTGGATGCCGATTCCCCTCGACGCGGCCCATTGGCACTCCATCTGGACGCAGGCGCGTAGTCGGCAGACGGGCCATCGGCCGACGGTCGGCGAATCACGCTTCGATTTTGACGTGGGCTACGGTTCCGCAGCCGTGATCGGGGTCCTGTTCTTTATGCTGGGGGCGTTGGTGATGTTCGGCAGCGGGGTCACATTCGTGCCGCAAAGCGTGGCGTTCGCGGGGCAGATTGTAGACCTATACAGCCAGACCCTGGGCGCGTGGAGTGCGCCGCTGGTATCGGTGGCGGCATTCGTGGCGATGTTCAGCACGACGTTGGCCGTGACGGATGCCTACCCGCGGGTGTTGTCTGAATTGGCTGAAACGTGGCGCGGCGTTCCCGCCGCACCGAATCCCCGGCGACAGCAAGGGGTCTACCGCGCAGGTTTACTGCTGGTCCCGGCACTGGCCTTGGTGATTCTGGTATTCATGACCGGGACGTTCACGCGGCTGGTAGATTTTGCGGCGGGTTTGTCCTTTATCGCTGCCCCGGTGCTGGGGACACTGAATCTCAAGGTGATCATGGGGTCGCAGATGCCTGCGGCCGCCCGCCCGGGCCGAGCCTATTACGGATTCAGCCTGGCCTGCCTCGCCTTCTTGTACGTATTTACGGCCATCTGGTTCTACTGGACCTTCTGGGCCTGATTCTCCGCGTCATCCGAGTGCGTGTTGTTCATTAAGCGAGCCGTAAACAGGCCATGCAGTGGGAGGTCCTTAACAGGAAAGCTAAAACGCTTTTGCGGAGCGGATGGGTGTCGCGTACCGTCGCCAATGGAATGACCGAGATCCAAACCAGGAGGACGTTGTAATGAACAATTACTGTTGCCGTTTATGCCTTGTCACCGTGCTTGTTTGCTTTTTCATTTATGCCGGCGCGGCTGTTGCCGCACCGGTAGCTGAGGTGGATGGTGCTGGTGTCCGGATCGTGGATCAAGGGCGCGCGGTGGCCACCATTGTGATCAGCGAGAGACCGTACGCGTCAGCGGCCTATGCGGCCGAGGTGTTGAACCGGTATCTGGAGCAGGCCACCGGTGTTCAGTTGCCGGTCAAGCGGACTCAAGAGGTGCCGGAACTGAGCGCGGATCAAACCTGGATCTTGCTGGGAGATTCCCCGTGGGTGGGGCAGGCGGGTCTATCGCTGGATCCCATGGACTATGGTGAATTTCGCATTGTTGTCCAAGATAACGTGGTAGCGGTGGTCGGCATGGATTATCCGGAGCCCCTCGGGGGCGGCGAATCTCAGCGACCCTATTGGGACCGAGTCGTGCGGAATTGGGATCGGGATCAGAACCCGAGGTTCCGGCGTCAGCGCATTTCGCCGGACGAGGTGGTGGAGCATTACGACCTCAGTGGGGGGACATTGTTCGGTGTTTACCGTTTACTGCATGGTTCCCTGGGGGTGCGCTGGCTGTGGCCCGGCGAGCTGGGTACGGTGATCCCCCGTCGGGAAACGTGGGTCGTGCCCTATCAGGAGCAGATCGAAGCGCCGGCCTTATTGATGCGGGTCATTCGCAATGATCGTCCTGACCGGATTAAGCAGCGGGACCAAACCCGAACATGGGGCGAGGTGGTAGTCGGGCCGGATCAAAGCGAGGTCCGGTATGAGCAGGACGAGTGGTGGCGAGCCCAGTTGCTCGGTGAGCAGCGCCTGTTCCGCGCCACGCACGCCTTCAATCACTGGGAGGAACGCTATTTTGAAGAGCATCCCGAATTTTTCGGCTATCAACACCTGGGCCGCACTCATGCCCAGCCCGTGATGGCCGGGAAACATTGGAAGATCTGTAATTCGGAGCCGGGCGTGGTGGACATATTTGTGGCCACCGCCCGCCGTCAATTGGATGCCGATCCGCATAAATGGACTGTCAGTGCTTCCCAGGGAGACTCGGCCATTACGGGCTTCTGTATGTGTGCAGACTGCCAGGCACTCGATCCTCCGGGAGGGGAGGAGATACGGTTGCGCGACGGCAAGACCGGGGGCCATTTCGACTATCGGCAATTAACCGATCGTCATGTGGACTGGTGGAACCGTATCGCCGATCAGCTGGCGGAAACGCATCCCGGGCGCTACGTGGCGACCTGGGCCTACGGCGCATACCGGTTTCCTCCGCTGCAGCGAAAATTGCGGGACAACATCATTATCGGTTTCGTCGGTTTTACCTGGTTGGACGACTACACCATGGAGCAGGACCGCCGGTATTGGCAAGGCTGGTCCGACGCGGCGGCCCGGCTCATGTTGCGTCCGAACAATTTTCACGTGGGACTGGGCTTTCCACTGAATCATAGTCGCCGGATGGCGGCGGATATCCGCATGGCACACGAACGCGGCATGTTTGCGGCGGAGTTCGACGCCTTGATTGGGCACTGGGCCACGCAAGGTCTGAATTATTATGTGTTGGCCGCCCTGTTGTGGAATCCGCAGGCGAATGTAGATGACCTGGTCGATGACTATTGCGCGGCGGGTTTCGGTCCGGCTGCCGCGGATATACGCGCTTATTTTGATGAGCTGGAGCGGATGACGGATGAAGTGGCCCGGTTGCAGGGAGAACGTTCCGCAACCGACGCGGTCATTGCCGTTCGCGACGAGGAGGCGGTCGAGGACGAGGTCGGTGTGATCCCGGAAATCGACACGCAAGTGGACATGGACGCGGCACCGCAGTGGATCACCCGGCGGGTTCGTCCACGGGAGACGCACCACCTGATCGCCCACGTGTTTATGGTACACTATGATGAGCTGGCGGCCCGCCTGGAGGCGGCCCGGAACCGTGTGGCGGACCATCCCACTTATGCGGCGCGCATCGACTTTCTGGAGCGGGGACTCCAATACGGCTACCACGAGGCGCAAGTGCTGCTGCATTGGTACACGGCTGAACCTGATACGCTGCAAGCGCTGCTGCAAGCACGAGATGACCAGCTGCGTGCCATCGGGGCGGGGCATGAGTTGAACACCACCAAAATCCTTGAACGCCATGGCCGCTACGGCATGAACTGGGCGTTTTACCAGCGCGAACAAGCCTATCGACCATGATCTGTTTGCGCGCAGGTGGTATCCACTATATATTGACGCAAAAAAGCCAATTCTAAACAGGAAAGTAAAAAGGTGTTTGATGAATAGGTGGAGGTCGCTTACCGTTTCTCATGATGAATGGAGAAGTCGATAGGCACTGATGTAATGGAGGAGAAGCTGATGAATATGCGTTTTAGTTTATATCTTGAGGCTCTTGCAAAACCCCCCGGACGCTGCGCCTGACGGCTTGCGTCGCGGGGCGTTTTGTAAGAGCCTCCTGTAATAACGCAACGTAAACCTTAATCTGACCCGTAAACACGTTATAACAATATAGACCCGCCCCTGTTACGCCCCGTGAATTCCATCGCGGGGCGTTTTCGTTTCCCATA
>SLLF01000067.1 GCA_007134175.1 Kiritimatiellia bacterium
TCATTCAGGGTAGGGAACGAGATATGAGACCGGAAAAAAAGACGATGGTTGAAGCCGTCCGTAGCAAAACGGAGGGCCGGGGATTCGTCATCCTGGCGGACTACAGCGGGTTGGACGTTGATCAGACAACAAATCTCCGTAGTCGGTTGCGACAGGTCGATTCGGATTATACGGTGGTCAAGAATCGTCTATTGCGGCGGGTAACGACCGATTTGGGACTCCAGGATCTGGACGTGGGCTTGAAGGGGCCAACGGCCTTGATCGCGGGCGATGGCGATGTGGTTGAGACGGCCAAGATTCTAAAGTCATTCATCAAGGAAAACAAGCGACCGATCATTAAGATTGGCGCTTTCGGTGGTCGGGCGCTGGCAGCGGCCGACGTAGAGGCGTTGGCGGCAATGCCGCCAAGGATAGAAATGCTGGGCAAGGTGGTAGGAACCATTGCGGCCCCGCTCACACAGTTGGTGGGTGTGTTGCAACAAAAAGTTTGTAGCCTGTTGTATGTGCTTCAGGCCGTGAAAGATAAGAAAGATAATGCCTGATATGGTAAGCAGGCGACTTCAGGAGGAGAGATAGTCATGGCGGAAACAACGGAAACCGTAGCAGCGGCGGAAGCGAAGAGCGACGTCAAGTTGGAAGGCAAAATGGCCGAGTTCGTGGATTGGATAGAGGGTATATCCGTCCTTGAATTATCCCAGTTGGTTAAGGCGCTGGAGGATCGTTTGGGCGTGACGGCGGCGGCCCCAATGGCTGTGGCGGCGGCCCCGGGCGGTGGTGCCGGCGGCGAAGCCGACGCGGCCGAAGAGCAGACCGAGTTCACCGTGGTCTTGGCGGAGGCCGGTGGACAAAAGATACAGGTCATCAAGGAAATCCGTGGTTTGACCTCGTTAGGGCTGAAGGAAGCCAAGGATTTGGTGGAATCCGCGCCCAAGCCGGTCAAGGAAGGCGTTACCAAGGAAGAGGCGGAAGAGATCAAGAAGAAGTTGGAAGGGGCCGGCGCCAAGGTTGAAATCAAGTAGTCCGCATGCGCGACCCGAATAATATGACCTGCGGTTGGGCCGATCAACGATTGCCCAACGGTGTGGTCTGTCTATTTGAGATAAACGTCCTAATCGGTAAGGTGCTGCATGGCGAATAGAATAAATTACGGCAAACTTCCCCACGTCATTGATATACCGGATCTGATCGAGATCCAGACCCGGTCCTACCGGGAATTCCTCCAACAGGAGATTCCCCCGGCCAAGCGGCAGGATGTGGGACTGCAGGCCGTGTTTAAAGAAGTGTTCCCGATCGAGAGTTATGACGGGCAATACACGCTGGATTTCGTTAAGTATGAAATCCACGAACCGAAGACCAGTGCCTTGGCCTGCATTCGCGAAGCGCTGTCGTTTGCGGCACCGCTTTATCTTACGTTGCGGCTGCGTGACGGCGACGAGGTGCGTGAGGAGGAGGTTTATCTTGGTGAAATCCCACTGATGACCGACACGGGATCGTTTGTCGTTAATGGGGCTGAACGGGTGGTGGTCAGCCAGTTGCACCGTTCGCCAGGAATTTGCTACGAGCAGTCGATCCATGCCAATGGGTCGGTGCTTTACTCGTTCCGCATCATTCCTGATCGAGGCTCTTGGGTGGAGGTGCAGTTTGATACGAGCGACTTGATTCATATGTATCTTGACCGGCAGCGACGCCGTCGCAAGTTTCTGGTGTCCACCTTGCTGCGGGCTCTGGGATACGGAACAGATGATGAGTTGTTGGGGCTCTATTACCCGTTTGAGACGTTGGCGCTCAAAGACGCGCTAAAAGACGAGCAACTCGACTTCCGAGTGACGCGCGCGGACGTGATAGATGCCGACTCGCAGTCGATTCTGGCCCGTAAATTTGAGCCGGTGACGCGCGAGCTCGTCAAGCAAATGAAGGCCGCTGGCTTTAAATCGCTGTCGGTGGTTAACGTATCCTGGGATGAGGGCATTTTCCTGAAGAGCGTACAGAAGGATCCGAATCAGTCGACCGAGGAAGCCCTCAAAGATATTTACCAGAAGTTGCGACCAGGTGATCCGGCCACCGTCTCGAATGCCAAACAACTCTTGAAGCGCACCTTCTTTGATGCGCGCCGCTATGATTTGGGCCGGGTCGGTCGCTACAAGATTCAGCAAAAACTGGGCCTGGACAAAGGAAACGATTCGCGGGTCTTGGATGAGGGGGATCTGGTTGCCGCGATCAAGTATCTCATTACGCTTCGTATCGGCGAAGGATCGATAGATGATATCGACCACTTGGGTAGTCGCCGCATCCGGACGGTCGGTGAACTGCTGGAGAACCAGTGCCGGGTCGGTTTGGCGCGCACCGAACGATTGGTCAAAGAGCGAATGACCATCTTTGACACGACCGTGGAAAAACTGACACCGCAGAAATTGATCAATCCCAAGGCCTTGTCCGCGGTGATCAAGGATTTCTTCGGGCGCAGCCAGTTGTGTCAATTCATGGATCAGACGAATCCGTTATCAGAGCTAACCCATAAGCGGCGCTTGAGTGCGCTGGGGCCGGGTGGACTCAGCCGGGAGCGGGCTGGTTTCGAGGTCCGCGACGTGCATTCGAGTCATTACGGGCGGATTTGCCCGATTGAAACACCGGAAGGTCCCAACATTGGCTTGATTTCTTCCATGAGTACCTACGCACGGGTCAATGAATTCGGCTTCATTGAGACGCCTTATCGGCGTGTGGTGAGGCAGCGCGTGACCGGCGAGGTGCACTATCTCAGTGCGGATGAAGAGGAGAAATACGTCATCGCCCAGGCAAACGCGCCGCTGGATGAAAAGGGTCGTTTCGTGCGTGATACGGTGCTGGCGCGCTATCGGGGTGATTTCCTGGAAGTAGCGAATGACCGGGTTGATTTTATGGATGTCTCTCCGAAGCAGCTCGTCAGTGTGGCGGCCAGCTTGATCCCGTTTCTCGAACACGATGACGCCAACCGCGCGTTGATGGGTTCCAACATGATGCGACAGGCGGTGCCGCTGATGGTGACCGAGCGGCCATACGTGGCCACGGGCATTGAGGGGAAGATTGCCCGGGATTCCGGGGTGGTGGTGCTGGCGCGTGCCGCTGGCCAAGTGGCCAAGGTAACGGCTGATGAAATCATCGTGTCGCGGGACGGTACCCGGCCAAACAAGAAAACGCCGGCGCCCCAGTATGAACGCTATACGCTCCGCAAGTTTATGCGTTCCAATGCCGGTACCTGCTTCAATCAGAAGCCGCGCGTCAAGGAGGGGCAAAAGGTCAAGTCTGGAGATGTCCTGGCCGATGGGCCCGCGACGGACCAGGGCGAATTGGCGCTGGGCCGCAACGTTCTGGTCGCCTTCATGCCGTGGTGCGGCTACAATTTTGAGGACGCCATCCTGATCAGCGAAAAACTGGTGAAGGAGGATTTTTATACCTCCTTGCATATCGAGGAGTTCGAGTGTGGCGCGCGGGACACCAAACTGGGTCCTGAAGAGATCACTCGGGATATACCCAATGTCGGTGATGAAGCGTTGAAGGATCTCGACGCCGGTGGGGTAATACGGGTGGGGGCCGAAGTAAAACCCGGTGATATTCTGGTGGGTAAGATTACGCCGAAAAGCGAAACCGAGCTGGCACCGGAAGAGCGCTTGCTGCGAGCCATTTTCGGGGAGAAGGCGGCAGATGTGCGCGACACCTCCCTGACGGTGCCTAGCGGGGTCGAAGGCATTGTGATGGATGTCAAGATATCCGCCAAGGATACGGTGGAGCGCAGTTCGCTCTCCTCCACCGAGAAGCGTAAACATGTCAAACAGATGACGGACGACTACAAGACGCGGAAACAGCAATTGTTGGATGATTTGACCGAGGCGTTAAGCAATATTCTGCTCGGTGAGAAAATCCCGCTGGACGTGGTCGATGTGGAAACCGGGGATATTATTATACCGGCCAACCGCAAGATCACGAAGACCTTGCTGCGCAAACTGGCGGCTGCGCATAGCCATATAGAAATAGATCCCAGTCCGATTCAGATAAAGATCACCGGAATTATTAACGAATATAGTTCCAAGTTTGCTGAACTCGAGGAGGAGAGCGAGCGTTCCAAGGAGCGTTTGGAGACCGGTGATGAAGTCGATCAAGGCGTCATTAAGCAGGTAAAGGTATACGTGGCGAGCAAGCGCAAGCTGGCGGTGGGCGACAAGATGGCCGGTCGCCATGGCAACAAGGGCGTGATCGCTCGGGTCATGCCGGAAGCCGATATGCCCTTTTTGCCGGACGGAACGCCGGTGGAAATTGTGCTGAATCCGTTGGGCGTGCCGTCCCGGATGAATGTGGGCCAGGTCCTGGAAACCCACTTGGGCTGGGCCTGCGAGCGCTTGGGTATGCATGCCGCTACCCCGGTATTCGATGGTATTTCCGAGGCGCGCATTTGGGAGATGATGGCGGAGGCGGGCCTCCCCGAGCACGGCAAGTCGGTTTTGTATGACGGGCGTACAGGTGAACCCTTCGATCAGAAGATCGTTGTGGGTAAAATTTACATGCTGAAACTGCATCATCTGGTTAGCGACAAGATTCATGCGCGTGCGGTGGGGCCCTACTCATTAGTCACGCAGCAACCGTTGGGCGGCAAGGCGCAATATGGTGGTCAGCGGTTTGGCGAGATGGAGGTCTGGGCGATGGAAGCCTATGGCGCGGCCTATGCGTTGCAGGAGCTGCTGACGGTGAAAAGCGACGACTTGCAGGGACGCACTCAGATCTACGAATCAATAGTCAAGGGCGAGAATACATTGGAGGCCGGTGTACCCGAATCGTTCAACGTGCTGCTGAAGGAGATGCAAAGTCTGGTCCTGGACATGCAGATCCATCGCAACGTGGGTTAAGGCGGGACCAGCGTTTCTTTTAATACGGAGGAGTTCAAGTGGAACACCAGGATGCGGCAAATATTCTAGGCGTAGAATCCAGTGGCGGATTTGATTACGCCAGCATTACCTTGGCGGCACCGGAGGCGGTGCGATCATGGTCGTACGGGGAGGTCAAGAACCCGGAAACCATCAATTACCGCACGTTCAAGCCGGAGAAAGGCGGCCTGTTTTGCGAGCGGATTTTCGGTCCGACCAAGGACTGGGAATGTGCGTGCGGCAAGTACAAGCGAATCAAGCATAAGGGCGTGATCTGCGACCGTTGTGGTGTCGAGGTTACGCTGGCCCGGGTGCGGCGGGAGCGGATGGGGCATATTGAACTGGCTGTTCCGGTTTCGCATATCTGGTTTTTTAAGTGTACCCCCAGCCGTATGGGTTTGGTGCTGGATATGACCGCGCGCGCACTGGAACGGGTGCTGTACTACGAGGATTATATTGTCATCGATCCCGGCGATACGCCGCTGCAACCCAAACAGTTGCTGAGCGAGCTGGAGTACCGTGAGGCGCAAGATAAATATGGCGACGCCTTCGTGGCTCGGATGGGAGCCGAGGGAGTGGCGGAGTTGATGCGCGAGATCGATCTGGACAAGGAATTGGCCGATGTTGAAGCCGAAATGGAGAATACGCGCAGCAAACAGACCAAGACCAAGTTAACCAAGCGGATCAAAGTGCTGGAGGGGTTCCGTGGCAGCAAGACCCGCCCGGAATGGATGATACTCGAGGTGCTTCCGGTGATCCCTCCGGATTTGCGCCCACTGGTGCCGCTGGAAGGCGGCCGGTTTGCCACGTCTGACTTGAACGATCTCTATCGCCGGGTCATCAATCGTAATAACCGGTTGCGCAACCTGTTGCAGTTGAAAACCCCCGATGTCATCATTCGTAACGAGAAGCGCATGCTGCAGGAGGCCGTCGACGCCCTGTTCGACAACGGTCGTCACGGTCGGGCGGTAACCGGCGCAGGTAATCGCCCCTTGAAGTCATTGAGCGACATGCTGAAAGGCAAGCAAGGCCGGTTCCGCCAGAACCTGTTGGGTAAGCGGGTGGATTATTCCGGCCGGTCCGTCATTGTGATCGGGCCCGAACTGGAGATGCACCAGTGTGGGTTGCCAAAGAAGATGGCATTGGTCCTGTTTGAACCATTTATAATCCGGCGCCTCAAGGAACTGGGCGTGGTACATACGGTCCGCAGCGCCAAAAAGATGATCGAGCGCGAGGCGGATGAAGTGTGGGATATCCTGGAAGAGGTGACGCACGGCCACACGGTGATGCTGAATCGTGCCCCGACGCTGCACCGCCTGGGTATTCAATCCTTCGAACCTTCGCTGATCGAAGGGGAAGCCATTCGGGTGCATCCGTTGGTCTGCACGGCGTATAATGCTGACTTTGACGGTGACCAGATGGCGGTACACGTGCCGCTTTCAATTGAGGCACAGATGGAATCGCGCCTGCTGATGCTGGCGTCCAATAACATCTTTTCCCCCTCCAGTGGCCGGCCAATTACGACGCCTTCACAGGATATCGCGCTGGGCGTGTACTACTTAACTACCGATTCACAGCAGGATCGACTGGCCAAGCGCCGCGATGCGGAGAAGGATCTGCGTGAACAGGGGCTGCCGATCCTCGTGGACGCGGCCGAGGTGAGCACCGCCTACGAGGATGGTGCGCTTAAATTGCATGATCGGATTCGCTATAAGAATCCTGACTACGGTTGTGACACGCTGTTTGGCAACAAGGATGTCAGTGTGATCACCACCACGGTGGGACGCGTGCTGTTCAACGAAATCTGGCCGGAGTCAATGGGTTTCATCAATCTGACCGTTGGCAAGAAAAAGATGACAGAACTGATTGAGCAGTGCTATCGCGTGGCGGGGCAGGAAGCCACCGTTAAGATGCTTGACCAATTGAAAGCACTGGGCTTTGAGCACGCCACACTGGCCGGGATTTCAGTGGGTATTGGGGACATGATTATTCCCGAGGAAAAGACCTCGATTATGGAGCAATCCCGCAAGACCATTGCCGAGGTCGAGGCGCAATACCGCAAGGGTATCATCACCGACGGTGAGCGCTACAATAAGATCATCGACATCTGGACCCATACAACGGACGAGATTTCCAACGTCATGTACCGCAAGATGGAGTACAACGACAACCAGGATTACATAAACCCGATCTTTATCATGGTCGACTCGGGTGCGCGCGGCAGCAAACAGCAGATCCGTCAGCTGGCGGGCATGCGCGGATTGATGGCCCGTCCTTCAGGCGAGATTATCGAGCGCCCAATCCTGTCGAATTTCCGTGAAGGGCTGACGGTGTTGGAATACTTCATCAGTACGCACGGTGCCCGCAAGGGGTTGGCGGATACGGCGCTGAAGACTGCGGATTCGGGGTATCTTACCCGCAAACTGGTGGACGTTTCCCAGGATATTATCGTCTACGAGCAGGACTGCCATACCTTGAACGGCATAGAAATAAAGGCGATCTATGAGGGTGATGAGGAACTGGTGCCGCTGGCCTCACGCATCGTCGGCCGTACGGCGCTAGACGATGTCCGGGATCCGTTGACCAAGGAAATCGTGGTGGCGGCGGGCCAGGAAATCGATGAAAGGGCGGCGGAGCTGATTGGGAAAGCCGATTTAGACTCGTTGCGCATACGCAGTATCTTAACCTGCGAAACCCGGCATGGTTGCTGTGCCAAATGCTATGGCCGCAACCCGGCTACCGGGTCAATGGTGGCGCTCGGTGAGCCGGTCGGCATCATCGCGGCACAGTCTATCGGGGAGCCCGGCACACAGTTGACCATGCGGACGTTCCACATCGGAGGGACCGCCAGCTCCATTTTCAAACAACCGCAGATTGTGTCGAAACACAACGGCATTATCCATCACCACGAGTTGCGCACCGTCGCGGCCCTGGACGGCAGCTTGATCGCGCTGAACAAGAACGGGGTGATCGGAATTTATGACGAAGAAGGCCGTGAACTGGAGCGACACACCATCGTGATCGGTGCGGTGATATCCGTGGCCGATGGCGGTCGCGTCAAGAAGGGCGAGAGTTTTGTGAAGTGGGATCCGTACAACGTGCCCATCCTGGCCGAACACCGCGGTGTGGTGGAATTCCACGATTTCATAGACAACATCACCGTCCGCAAGGAGATGGATGAATCGACGGGGGTCGAAGACACCGTGGTCATGGAGCATAAGGAAGATTTGCATCCCCAGATTGTGATCAAGCATCCCGAAACCAAGGATGTCATCCATTATTACTCCATTCCCGCCGGTGCCCACGTAGTGGTGGATGCCGGGAATGAAGTGCCGGCCGGCGCGTTGTTGGCCAAGACCCCTCGCAAGGTATCAAGGACCAAGGATATCACGGGCGGTCTGCCGCGGGTGGCGGAGCTGTTCGAGGCGCGCCGTCCCAAGGATGCGGCGGAAATCGCTAAAATTGACGGGATCGTGGAGTTTGGCGGAATCGTGCGCGGCAAACGGCGGATTCTGGTGCGGGACACGGTAACCAATGAGGAAGAGGAGCAGCTGGTCGCGATGGGACGACACATTGTTGTCTTCCAGGGCGACCACGTGCGGAAAGGACAGCAGCTGACCGAGGGACCGGTGGTGCCGCAGGAAATCCTGGATGTCTGCGGACCGCAGGAATTGCAGGAATACCTGGTCAATGAGGTGCAACAGGTCTACCGGCTGCAGGGCGTTGAAATCAATGACAAGCACATTGAGATTATCGTGCATCAGATGCTGCGCAAGGTGAAGATTACCGATCCCGGTGATACGCGCTTCATATGGGGTGAACAAGTCGAGCGCTACCAGTTCCAGGAAGAAAATGAACGGGCCATGGAGGAGGGCAAACGCCCGGCTGAAGCTACACCGGTGCTCCTGGGTATTACCAAGGCCGCGTTGGAGACGGAGAGCTTCATCTCGGCGGCCTCTTTCCAGGACACGACCCGCGTATTGACGGATGCCGCTGCCTTGGGCCGCATCGATAAATTGCGAGGATTCAAGGAAAATGTGATCATGGGACACTTAATCCCGGCGGGTACCGGCTTTAATATGTACCGCAATATCCGATTGGTACCGCTAGCGGAACCGATCAGCGCCGACGAGCTGCTGGGCGATACGTTCCTGGAGGAAAAAACATCCTAAATCGAAATGAACGGTTGAAAAGCGGGTTTGATGTCTGCTACATTCCGCGCTTTCCGTTCAAATGAAAGCGAGTTGACTATGCCGACGATTAATCAATTGGTAAAAAAAGGCCGGCGCGAGATTAAAAAGAAAAATAAATCGCCCGCGTTGTCCCGCTGCCCTCAGCGGCGTGGAGTGTGTTTACAGGTGAAGACGCAGACACCGAAAAAACCGAACTCCGCTTTGCGCAAGGTGGCGCGCGTACGCCTGACGAACGGTTATGAAGTGACCGCGTATATCCCTGGCGAGGGGCACAACTTGCAGGAACACAGCATGGTGCTGGTGCGGGGCGGCCGTGTTAAGGATCTGCCGGGTGTGCGCTACCACATTGTGCGGGGCGCACTTGACAGCCTGGGCGTGGATGGACGGAAGCGCGGCCGCTCGAAATACGGAGCCAAGACGCCAAAGGCGTGAGGATAGGTGGAATATGGCAAGAAGACGCAGTGCAGTTAAACGACCGGTTCAGCGCGATGTGCGCTACCAAAGCCCATTGGTTGGCCGCTTCGTGGCCCACATGATGACCCGGGGCAAGAAGTCCACAGCGCAGAACATTATTTATTCCGCGCTGGACGATATTCACGAGCAAACCCAGGCCGATCCGCTCGATTTTCTCGAGCAGGCTCTTGATAACGTTCGGCCACGTTTGGAAGTTAAATCGAGGCGGGTTGGTGGTGCCACGTACCAAGTGCCGATTGAAGTCAATGACGAGCGTCAAACTTCTTTGGCGCTGCGCTGGATCATACAGTATTCACGAGCCCGCAAAGGGGTGCCGATGGGGCGCGCCTTGGCCATGGAGCTGATGGATGCCCACAAGGGACAAGGCGCTGCCGTAAAGAAGCGGGAAGATACCTTCAAGATGGCGCAGGCGAACCGTGCTTTCGCCCACTATCGGTGGTGATGAACCCTTTGCTGCGACGATGGCCAACGTGTTGGAAAAACCAAACACATCCCGTATGGATGCGAGCCCATCCCCTCATGAGGGGGACGGGCGCCGTCGTCCACTGGCCCTGATCCGCAATATCGGCGTCATGGCCCACATCGATGCCGGCAAAACCACCACCAGTGAGCGCATGCTTTTTTACAGCGGGCGTGTACACAAGATCGGCGAAGTCGATTACGGCACGGCCGTTATGGACTGGATGGAGCAGGAGCAGGAACGCGGGATCACGATCGTAAGCGCGGCCACCACCCTGTTCTGGAAAGACTACCAGGTAAATATCATTGATACGCCCGGACATGTGGACTTTACGGTTGAAGTAGAGCGTGCCCTGCGGGTGCTGGACGGCGTGATTGGCGTCTTTTGCGGCGTGGCAGGGGTGCAGCCGCAATCCGAAACCGTTTGGCGCCAGGCCCGCAAGTACCGGATTCCCGGACTGGCCTTTGTCAATAAAATGGATCGCAAAGGGGCCGACTTTGAACAAGCTATATGCCAGATTCGGGAGAAGCTGGCCTTGAATGCCGTAGCCACCCAGTGGCCGGTCGGGTCGGAGGACGGGTTTTCCGGGATGGTGGATTTGATCACCCGTCAGGCGTTGTTATTCGATGAAGCCTCGCAGGGGGCCAAGTGGCGTGTGGAGGAGGTTCCTGCGGCCTATGCCGACCAGGTGGAGGCCGTTCGCGCCGCGATGATTGAAGCTGTTGCCGAGCAAGATGAATCCGTGTTGGAAGCCTATTTGGAGCATCCAGATGTGCCGGTCGATCTGCTCAAAGCCGGATTGCGGCGCGCCACGCTGTCCCAGGCACTGGTGCCGGTGTTGTGTGGATCATCGCTGCGGAACAAGGGGATCCAGCCGTTGCTCGATGCGGTGGTGGATTTTCTGCCCGCCCCGGCGGATGTGCCGGCTATTCAGGGTGTGCATCCCAAGGACGAAGCGCCGCTGGCTCGTCATCCCGACGATTCCGAGCCGCTCAGCGCCCTCGCTTTCAAGATCGTAAATGACGCGTACGTCGGTAAATTGTTCTTCGTGCGAGTCTACTCCGGGGTCTTGAAAAAGGGCATGAACGTGTACAATCCCCGGACTCGTAAGCGGGAACGAATCGGACGCATCGTGCGATTGCATGCCAATCACCGCGAGGATGTGGGCGCGTTGTACAGCGGTGAAATCGGGGGGCTGGTCGGGCTTAAAAATACGGCAACGGGGGATACCCTCTGTGTCGAAAACGAGCCCATTGTTCTCGAATCCATTGAGTTTCCTGAACCGGTTATAGCTATGGCTATCGAGCCGAAAACGCAGGCGGACAAAGAGTCATTGCAAAATGCACTGGCGGCGTTGGCCGATGAGGATCCCACCTTCAAGATTAGCATGAACGAAGATACCGGTCAGACGCTGATCAGCGGCATGGGCGAGTTGCACTTGGAAATTCTGAAGGACCGGATGTTCCGTGAATTCAAGGTTCAAGCCAACGCCGGCAGGCCGGTGGTGGCTTACCGCGAGACGGTGCAAGCCACGCAGGCAGGAAATTTTCTTTTTCAGCGAGAAATTGGTGGACACGGGCAGTATGCTCGTGTGATAGTGCACGTCGCTCCGCAACCACGAGGTTCGGGCAACCGCGTCGTGTGGGATGTGGCCACGGCGGAAATTCCCAACGAATTCCGCGCCAGTGTGCAGGCAGGTATTGACGATGCGCTGATTACCGGGGTGTTGGGAAATTACCCGTTGATCGATGTGTGTGTGACGGTGACCGGGGGGGAAGCCCACCCGGTTGATTCAACGGATGTCGCGTTTCGCACGGCTGCGGTGATGGCGGTACGGGAAGCTGCGCGGAATGCGTCGCCGGCACTGTTGGAGCCGGTAATGGATTTGGAAACCATTACGCCTGAAGAGCATTTGGGCGATGTCCTTGGCGACATTAATGCGCGTCGGGGACAGGTGCGTGAGATTGTTGCGCGCGAGGGAGCGCAGCTGATTCATGCGGATGTGCCGCTGTCGGAGTTGTTTGGTTATGCCACGGCCATCCGGTCATTGAGCCGGGGGCGGGCCAGCTACTCCATGCAGCCAAAGAGCTTTGATATAGTGCCGACGACGATGCAAGAGGCGATCTTAAATCGGTAGGGAAAAACGATATGAACGGACAAAGAATACGAATTGGGTTAAAGGCGTTTGACCATCGAGTATTGGATGTGTCGACCGCCGATATTGTGGAAACGGCCAAGCGGTCGGGTGCGCGAGTGGCTGGCCCGATTCCGATGCCGACCAAGATCGAGCGCTACAGTGTTAACCGCAGCCCGCATGTGGACAAGAAATCGATGGAGCAATTCGAGGTTCGGACACATAAGCGGCTACTGGACATTATTAATCCTACCGCCCAGACCGTGGACGAGCTGAAAAAGCTAAACCTGCCGGCGGGCGTGGACATTACTATCAAGATTTGATTATCATGAAAACGTTGATTGGACGCAAAATAGGGATGACCCAAGTATTCGATGAGGCCGGGCGCCAGTCGAATGTGACGGTGATCGAAGTAGGGCCGTGCACTGTGGCACAAGTCAAGACGGTTGAAAAAGACGGATACGCCGCTGCCCAGCTGGCCTGCGGGGCGCAGAAGAAGCAGCGACTTTCGAAGCCGGCCCTGGGGCACTTACGCAAGCATGGTGCGGAGCCGGCACAGCTTTTGAAGGAAGTGCGGTTGGATGATGGCGAAGCGGTTGAGGCAGGAACGGTATGCACCGTGGCGCTATTCGATAGTGTGTCGCATGTGGACGTAACGGGGAGCACCAAAGGACGTGGATTTCAGGGCGTAGTCAAGCGTTACGGTTTTGGCGGCGGGCGCGCGTCCCATGGTTCGGGCACGCATCGCGGCCCGGGATCGATTGGTATGAAAGTCAGTCCGGCTCGGGTGTTCAAGGGCAAGAAAATGCCTGGACACATGGGCAACCGCCGCGTAACCACCCAGAACCTGCGCGTGGTGCAGGTGCGCGTGGCGGACAACGTGATTCTAGTGGAAGGCGCGGTTCCCGGCCCGGTTGGTGGGTGGGTGACCGTTAGCAAGGCGATCAAGAAAGCAGCGCAGACGGCATGAGCAAGTTGGCAGTACGAAACAAATTGGGCGAGACGGTTGGTGATTTTGAAGTGGCCGACGAATATCTCGTTTACGACAAGGGTGAGCAAGCCGTGCATGAGATGGTACTGGCCTACCAGGCGAACCAGCGCACGGGTACGGCTCACACCAAGAGCAAAGGCGAAGTGGCCGGATCCGGTGCCAAGCCGTGGCGGCAAAAGGGTACCGGTCGGGCCCGGTCCGGCTATCAGCAATCGCCGGTATGGCGTGGCGGTGCTGCGGCATTTGGCCCGCGCACGCGTTCGTTTTCGAAGCGGGTGCCGCGTAAAGTGGCCCAATTGGCGTTCCGTCGGGCGTTGAGCGAAAAGATTTCCGCGGGTGAAGTGGTGGTGCTGGATGAACTGCAATTGGCCGGGCCGCGCACGCGCGAGTTGGCGTCGCTCTGTAAACAATTGGTTGCTCCGGTGCCGGTTTTGCTGGTGGTGGATGCGATGAACGCGAACGTGCGGTTGGCGGCACGCAATATGCCTGGTCTGGATTTGACCACGGCCGCCCAATTGAATGTCTATGAAATTTTGCGATACCCGGCGCTGTGGGTGACCCGGGCCGCCATGGACCTGCTCGTAGCGCGGCTGCGGGGAGATGCGGGGAGGACCTCATGAAACAAGCGCAACAGGTAGTCAAGACCATCATGGTGACCGAAAAGGGAACCCGGTTGACCGAGCAGCAGAACCAGTACGTGTTCAAGGTGTTTGACAACGCCAACAAGCTGGAAATCAAGGATGCCGTTGAGGCCTTGTTTGGCGTAAAGGTGACCCAGGTCAACACCATGCGGCGCAAAGGCAAGCGTAAACGTGAGCGGACCATGCGGTACGGGCGTACAGCAGGCTGGAAGCGAGCAGTGGTTACGTTGCAGGATGGCGACCAAATCGATTTGACCTGACGGGGATAGGACATCATGCCGAATAGAAAATATAAACCTTATACACCGAGCCGCCGGTCGATGACCGTCTCCACTTTTGAGGAGATAACCAAGACGAAGCCGGAGCGGTCATTGATTAAGAAGAAGAAGCAGCAGGCGGGCCGCAACGCTGCCGGACGCATTACGGTGCGGCATCGGGGTGGCGGGCACAAAAAGCGGTTGCGGGTGGTTGATTTCCTGCGCGAGAAGCATGGGGTTCCGGCGCTGGTCGCGGCGATCGAGTATGATCCCAATCGATCAGCGCGCTTGGCTCTACTTCATTACGCCGATGGCGAAAAGCGCTACATCCTGGCCCCGTTGGGCGTGGGCGTGGGGCGGCGGTTGATGGCTGGTCCTGAAGCTGAGCCGGAGATCGGTAACCATATGCCCTTGAGCCGGGTTCCGCTGGGGATGCCCGTTCATAATGTTGAATTAATTCCCGGGCGTGGTGCCAGGCTGGTCCGTTCGGCGGGGCAATCCGCCCAAATCATGTCGCGCGAAGGCAAGTATGCCACCTTGAAGTTGCCTTCGGGTGAAGTCCGTAAGTTCCAGGTGGAAGCCTATGCCACCATCGGCCAGGTCGGAAATGTGGAACATGAAAGTGTGTCGCTGGGCAAGGCGGGTCGAGCACGGTGGAAAGGGCGTCGGCCCACGGTGCGCGGGGTGGCCATGAACCCGGTTGATCATCCCATGGGCGGAGGGGAAGGCCGATCTTCCGGCGGTGGGCATCCGGTTTCGCCGTGGGGGCAGTTGGCCAAGGGCAAGCGGACACGCTGCAAGAAGAAAGCATCCAGTCGTATGATCGTACAACGGAGGAAGAAGTAAATGTCCCGTTCGCTGAAAAAAGGCCCCTATGTGGAGGAGAAGCTGCTTCGTAAAGTGGAGCGCATGAATCAGTCCGGTCAGAAACGCGTGATCAAAACGTGGTCCCGCCGGTCAATGATCGCACCGGA
>SLLF01000107.1 GCA_007134175.1 Kiritimatiellia bacterium
AGAAAGGATTCTCGCAAGGGTGTGCTGGGCCATAAAGCGATTCGTAGTAGGAGCGATGCAATGCGTAGGCGCTGTGCATCAAGGTGCGGTTCATTTTTTCGCGGTTCAAAAGATGCGCCAAGGCATGCCGTACCCGCTGGTCATGGAACGGTGCGCGCCGCATATTCATGGCCCACCCTTGGAAACCGCGGGGCACACGGTTATGTACTTCCTGGCGCACGATCCAGTTGCGGTCAAAGCGTTCGCCGGACGTGCGGGTCGCCCAGATGTGAGCGGTGTAGACCGCAAACAGATCGAACTCGCCGCGCCGGAACACGTCAAACGCGAGATCGCGGTCAGGATAAAAGCGCATTTCAATCACGTCGAAGTTGAGCAGGCCCGCGTGACGCTGTTGGTTACGTGCCCACCAATCTTCCCGTCGGCGCAGTTGCACCCGCGACCCTTCATCAATCCGGCCCAGTTCGTAGGGACCGGACACCACCGGAAATTCGAAGTTCAGCCGGTTGAAATTCTTCTCCTGCAGGGCGTGGCGGGGCAGGATGACAAAGCCGCCGGCGTAGAGCAAATTGCCCCAGTGCGCCTCGCGCGCGGTGAAGCGGATGGTGTGATCGTCAATGACTTCCGGCGGGTGCAACCGTTCCAGTGCCACCTTGTGCGGCCCGGTGAGATGAGCCGGATCCATGATCACGTCATAGGTCCAGGCGACATCCTGCGCCGTCACCGGCTGGCCATCACTCCAGCGGGCGTCCGGATCCAGCTCGAAGGTAAAGGTCTTCTTGTCCGGTGCCACCGTCCAGGCCCGCGCCAGGCCGGGCGCGGACTCGACCGACAACGGTTCCCGCCCCAGCAGGGATTCGTACAAAAGGCCGAAGATCCCAGCGGCAGTCGTGCTGTTTTCTAGATAATGATTGAAGCTCTTCGGGTACTGTCCGGCGTAGACCCTGATGGTGCCGCCCGGTTCTGCCATGTCGTCCGTCAGCGGATTCAACGGGTCTTCGCGACCCGGCTCAGGGAAGCGTTGCCCCGCGTGGGCCGCCAGAGCCAGTCCAATCATCAATAAGCCTGCTATTCGTTTGCATGCAATCATCTTACTCCTTACCGCTACGGCGGGGGCGCCTCTGCGACACTGTATTTATTGTCAATGCCGCACGTTGACAACAATGTGCCGAGCTGGGGCTCGGCGTTCCCGGGTTCGCCAAGTCCCTGCTCGGAACGTGTTCCAACGGTCTGGACACAGGGCATGCCTATCTAGTTGGTCAATAAATTGCAGCTGCGCATCGCGGCGACTGAAATAGCTCATAGAAGACACTCTACAGCTTCTGCGCCCATTTCGCCAGTTGTGCCCACACGTTGTCAACCGCATCACGGGCGGTGGCGTCCTTCAGGTGACCCTGATCATCAAACGCGGTATGCGCTTGCCCGAGCGCAAACTGAGCCGGTAAGACTAGGGCCGAGACATTTAGCAGGACCGCCCGCAAATGATTCAGCGCCCGGATGCCGCCTAGCCCGCCCGGCGACGCGCTAAACAATACTACCGGTTGTTCCTGCCAAACGGCACCCGGATCATCCTCGCCACCGGGACGGGACGTCCAGTCGATCGTGTTCTTCAATACACCCGTCAGCGACGCGTTATACTCCGGAGAGGCAATGCACACCGCATCGTGTTTCGCAATTAACTGCTTAATTTTCAGCGCGTTGGCCGGCATGCCCCCGCTTTCCTCCTCGTCGCCGTCATACAGCGGTAACGGGTATTCTTTCAAGTCAATGATCGTCACGTCTATCCCGTGTGTGCCTGCTTGATGGGCGGCCGCCTTCAGTAGCTGCTTGTTAACCGAAGCGCTGCGCGTGCTGCCCGCGAAGCCTAATATCTTTAATTGACTACTCATGTGGATATTCCTTTCGTTTAAGTCCATTGCATTCAAGTATCGAGCTCTTATAGTGGTCGAATCATGGTGAACAACCCTAACAGGAAAGCAGGCATGGCGTGAAGCTATTCCTGTGGTGCCGGACGACGCTGATGGTTGTGGCGGGGACGGTCGTCTGCGTCATGGCGCTGGACTGGGGCCATGCGTGGTGGGTGGAGCGGCGATACGCCGCTTGGGAGTCAGGCATTGAGCGCGACGATGACGGGGTGCGGGCGAATTTCGCGCCTTGGACGCTTGGTAGTGGCGACCGCGCCTTGCTTTTTATACACGGCTTCGCCGGTTCGCCCGACCTCTTCAAGGCGTGGGGCACCTATTTTGCCGATCGCAACTACACGTGCCATGCAATCCGCCTGCCGGGTTTCGGCGTGCCGGTAGCGGCGGCGGCCAATGTGACCGCTGAAGAGTGGCGAGCCACCATTCATGAAGCGGTCCAGCAGTTGCGGTCGTCACACGATGAAGTCTGGATTGTCGCCCACTCGTTGGGCGCGACCTTGGCGCTGCAGGTGGCGGTGGCCGAGCCGGGTCTGGTTGACGGCCTGTGCTTGATGGCCCCGCTGCTGGAAATAAGCGCCCAGCGTAGCCCGCTGCTAGCACCCGGCACCTGGTTCAAACTTGGTCGGCGCATCATGCGCCGGACAACATTCGTGGAATCCATGCTGCCGGTCGACGCCCACGACCCGCAGTTGGCCAGCGTCGTAGTACGAGACCGCTTTATCCCTTGGGCCATCTACGATAGCCTCTTTGAGGTGCTGGCGGACTTGCCGCCAGCGGCTGACCTGGCCCATCTGCCGATTTGGGTGGCGTTGGCGGATAGCGATGAGATCATAGACAACGCCGCGGCCCAAGCATGGTTTACCGAACTGCCGCAAGTCAATAAGGTGCTGATCACCACCGACACCGCCGGCCATGTGCTGCCACAGGATACCGGTTGGGAAGAGTTGCGCGAAGCCATGAAGCAATTTATGGCTATGATTGATCCATGACCCGGTCTGAGCCCTTGCGGGGGGCGAGCGTGCGTGGAAGCTGTTGTAGAATAAGAAAGGACTTGGTCGTGTCGAGTGATCCTATCGTGAGCGGAGCTCAAGATGCGCGGGACAGGTCCGACAAGGAAACGATTGATTTCCAACGATTGGAAAACAACCTCTCTTCGTCTTCCAAGGTCTGGAACGCGAAACGCACCTCTTCAGCCCTTGCGCCACGTACTCAAGTACGCATGATGCATTCCCGAAGTACAGGTTATGCTTTGGCACAGATCAGCCTGATAGAATCCGGTCGCATAACCCTTACTTCATCACATCCGATCTTGCGTTCACACAGCGCTAATACATTCAAAATCAAGCAGTATTTAACTTGCGACAACCCTCGCCATATGCCTGCCTGCTCGGTGAGGAGTGATTTGAAGTACGCTCAAAAAAGAACGTTCTGCCCCGAAATGAGATTGAGTCGGGACGTGACCCGTGGTACATTGCTTTCAGAAGCGAGGTGAGAATATGCACAACGAATTCACGGCTGTCGTGGAGCAGGACGGAAAGTGGTTTGTAGCTTACTGCCCGGAGATTCCCGGTGCGAACGGGCAAGGCAAGACCAAGGCGGAATGCCTCAAGAGCCTGGCGGAAGCCATTGACATGATTCTGGAAGACCGCCGGGATGACGCCCTGCGCGGTCTGCCGCCCAATGCCATGCGGGAACTGGTGGCCGTGGGATGAAACGGAACGAACTCCTGCGGCACCTCCGCCGACATGGGTGCTACCTCAAGCGGGAGGGTGGTTCGCACTCGCTGTGGGCAAGCCCCAACACAGGCCGGATTGAGGCCGTGCCTCGTCACACCGAAATACCCGACCGCTTGGCCGCCAAGATCTGCCAATGCCTGGCCGTCCCGGAACCCAAATGATCAGGCAGGCGGCGCTGGACCGTCAACGTGCCGGCACCTGAAGTTTGGCACCCCCTCCCTTCGTAGCCCGCGCTAAATCTTCGGTTAGGCTCATGCCACAAGGTGCGCAGGGGATTGTTCGGGGGTCATGCCGGGTAGGCGTCCAAAGACGAGCGACGAGAAATTGCCGGCGGCCGAGAGCATCATCTCCTGGTGCATTTGTTTGATAAGGTCCGAGGCGGTGACGCGAACGGTGTGCTTGTGTGCATACCACTTTGGCGGCTCAACCGATGGTGGTCGTGAAGGGAAGCCGTAGGCGCGTATGCCGGCCAGGAGCAAAGCGGCATAGGTTGCAATACATACTGCCGGGGCTGATGATACGCTCTGACGCATTACAGAGCTGGGCCTGTCCGGCACCACAGAGCTGTGTCTCTTCCTTGAAGTTGACCTCGATGCCCCAGCGCCAGAAATCGCGAATCGGATCGAGCTATATAAAGTGCGGGGACGTCCCGGCCAGTCAAGACCGTCGGGCTGCGGAGTTGCTCCCAGTTGGGCTCTGCGGCCTGTGGTGTCACCGTACAGCGATATCTTTTCAGCCTCTATTCACGCACCTTTCCAGCAGTGAGATTGGCTTGACCCCGCCTAACCCGTCCTTGCAGCACCGGCGCGTTAGTCTATACTGGCAAGGTGTGCGCGAAGGAAGCGCTCAATAGATTAAAGGCGGTCCGATGAAGGATAAACGTATTGATTTGGCAGCATTTGAAAGCGAAATTGTCCTGCGCAATCTCCGACTGGAGGACTATGATCGCCTGGTGGAAATCGGTCGGCGCTGTTTCCCCGGCATGGAGCCGTGGACCAAGAAGCAATTGGCCAGTCAGCTCAAGCACTTTCCTGAAGGTCAGTTTGGCATAGAAATCGACGGCACGCTGGTGGCCTCGGCTACGAGCTTGATCGTTGATTTCGATCTCTATTCCGACTGGCACAACTGGAAAGAGATTTCCGATAATGGTTTCATCCGCAATCATGACCCGCGCGGCGACACGCTTTACGGCATCGAAATCATGGTCGACCCAGATTGTCGCGGCATGAAGCTGGCCCGGCGACTGTATGAGGCGCGTAAGCAGCTCGTGCGCGATCTCAACCTCAAAAGCATCGTGATCGGCGGTCGCATTCCCGGCTACCACAACCATCAGGACCAGATGACCGCTCACGAGTATGCGGAAAACGTCGAGGACAAAACCCTCTATGATCCGGTCTTGACCACGCAGTTGTCCAACGGTTTTGAGCTAAAGCAGTTGATCCCCGATTACCTGCCCAGCGACGAGGACAGCGTGGGTTGGGCCACGTATCTGGAGTGGACCAACGTAGATTACCGTCCCCACAAGAAGCGCGCGATCCGGCCCGTTCAATCGGTGCGCTTAGCGGCGGTGCAATACCAGATGCGAACGGTGAAGGATTTTGATGAGTTCGCCCAACAGTGCCTCTTCTTTGTCGATTCAGCCTCGGACTATAAATGCGATTTTGTGCTGTTCCCGGAACTAATCACCACGCAACTCTTATCGTTCTGCGATACCGACCGGCCCGGCGACGCGGCCCGTAAACTGGCCGAGTTCACCCCGCAATACCTGGAAATGTTCAGTGAACTGGCGATCCGCTACAATATCAACATCATCGGCGGCTCGCAGTTCGAAGTGGTCGACAACACGCTCTACAATGTCGGCTATCTTTTCGGCCGTGACGGGGCTATTGGGCGTCAGCGCAAGATCCATGTCACACCGGCGGAGTGGAAGTGGTGGGGCGTGGCCGGCGGCGACAAGGTGGAGGTGTTCGACACCGATTGCGGGCGGGTGGCGGTATTGATCTGCTACGACATCGAGTTTCCCGAGCTGGCGCGCATCGCCGCCGCTAAAGGTGCCCGGCTCATCTTCGTTCCGTTCAACACCGACGAGCGACACGGGTACTTGCGCATTCGGCACTGTGCACTGGCTCGCTGCGTGGAAAACCATTGCTACGTGGCGGTGGCCGGGTGCGTCGGTAACTTGCCGCTGGTCAACAACGCGGACATCCACTACGCGCAGTCGGGGGTATTCACCCCGGCCGACTTCCCGTTCAGTCGTGACGCGGTCGCGGCCGAATGCAATCCCAATATCGAAACGTTTGTTATTCAGGATGTAGACATCGAGCTATTGCGGCGGCACCGTTACCGGGGCACTACCCAGAACTGGAACGACCGGCGCCGTGATTTGTATGAAATACGCTATATCGAGGACGGCAAATCGCGGTCGGTTTGACGTCCGCTGGCCATACGCCGGACTCTTGGCGTCCAACGCTTACCGGTATCCTTTGAGATAGCGCTTTTCGGCGGCGAACAACTCCAGCGCCATGGCCTTGATTTTGGCCGGCGGCAACACAGCGGAGGTCAGCGGGTCCAGCATGAGCGCATGAATGGCCGCTTCCTTGCTCTTCTCGATCGCCGCCGTGGCGGCTAGATCGAACATCCGCATGTTCGAGGCACAGCAACCGGCCATCTGCGCCGGTAACCGGCCGTACACCGTCGGTTGCAACCCGTTGCCGTTGACAGCAATAGCCACTTCCACGCACCCGTCGCTATCCAGGTTGCTGATCAACGGTCCCGCATCGCCGTGCCGGTTCATGACGTTGCCGTGGAAAATGAACGGCGTCCGTTTCTCTATCGCTTCAATGATCCAGGAGGCGTACTCCCAGCTCCGGTTCCATTCAATCTCCTGCTCCCCCTGGAGCATTTGGTCGCGCTCGTGATCCCGGCTGGCCCGCCACGACGGCCAGTTTTTGCGGTAGTAGGCGCTACCGCCTTCGTAGCCGGCCCGCAGATACTGTTTGCGCACCTGCTTATGCACCCGGTAATAGGGCAGGTATTCGCTCAGGTGCCCTGACGACTCGGTGATGAACGCCCCGAAATGAAGCATCATATCCTTGCGCACCCGGTCGTGACCGATGTCTTCTTTCCAGGCGTTGGTCGATTCCTTTGGGTTGCCGTACAGTTCCGCTTGCGCCTGCTTCATCAGGCGCGGGTACAGATCACGACCACGATGCTGCAGCTTGGTGAACCAGGCCAAGTGGTTGATGCCGGCACACTCGAAATCCAGCTCTCGCGGTTCGATCCCTACCCGCCGGGCAAGCTGGGCGCTGGTCCCCTGCACCGAATGGCACAAGCCGACCACCCGCATGGTGCTCGCGCGGCCGGCCGCCAGGCAGAGAATGTTCATCGGGTTGGTATAGTTCAAGACCAGCGCATCAGGACAGAGCGCTTCGGCATCCCGCAGGATGTCCAACCAAACCGGAACCGTGCGCAGCGCCTTGAAAAGGCCGCCCGGGCCGATGGTGTCGCCGATGCACTGGTCCACGCCATACTTGAGCGGGATATCGTTATCGTGTCCCACACAGGCCAGTCCGCTGACCTCAATGCAGTTCACCAGATAGTCCGTGCCCGGCAACACTTCACGCCGGTCCGCCGACGCCACCACTGTCCAGCCGGTCTGTCCCAGTTTTTCCAGTTGGCGGGTCACAATGCCGTGCATCGCCCGCAACCGTTTGCGGTCGATATCAACCAAGGCAATGGTGCCGCGTTCCGCACCTCTGATGGAAAGGATGTCGTTGGTCAGGCGAGGCGTGAAATTGCTGCCGGCACCCAGAAAGGTCAGTTTGATGGGCCGTGCCAGCTTGCCGGGAAAACCCAGCGGATTGTCGGCGTCCTTGGTGTGGGCAGCATGTCCCTGCCCCGCGGTTTTTGGTTTGGCTGGCATACCTCGTTCTCCTGATCGGGGTTGACGGTTGTGTGGCTACAGATGCAGTTCCATCCCGTCATCGGCAATCTGCACCTTGTCGCCTAGAATTGATTGCGCCGTGGCGAGTTCCCGCGCGGGATCCGCCAATATCGCCCGGCCGTGATGTAGAAAAACCAGTTTATCAAAAGATTCATCCGAATCCTTCAAGTACTGGCAGACCTGATCCACTTTATGATGGCCCGTTTCCATTAACAATAGATCCGCCCCGTCAATGAGCCCGTCGATATCCTGAATGCTTTTTACATCGCCGGAGTAGACTATGGTTTTAGGCCCGGCTTCAATGCGGAACGAATATGATTTGAAGGGGGCGGAGGGGCCGAGATGAAAATTATGCCGCGCCTGAACTCGGAGGCCGTGCTGCTCGTAAATGATGCCATCGGTCACGAGCGCGGGCACAAGGTCGAATACCGGTTGAAAACCGCCTTCTGTTCCGCGCATGACGGCCATTAACCCCTCAAAAACATCCATATCAGGAATGAGCAGCCTGATTTCGCGGTTGGCTAACCTGCGCTTGGCATCCTCGGAAACCGTCGCCAGTTTTCGAAGCGTCCATAATAGATTGGGCAGTCCACCGATGTGATCCATGTGGGTATGGGAAATAAAGATGGCTTCCGTCGCCGGCATGTCGATGCCGGACAGATGCGCGGTGTATGAGCAGGATTCGCCGGCATCAAACCAGTAGAGCCGCTGATCGTGCAGCAGGGTAAAAGAGGTGTGGTGACGCCCCGGCATAGGCTCGGTGCCGCTGCACGTGCCCAGAATCGTAAGTTTTGATTGCGTATTCATGCACGACTCTATTACAGCAAAACGCAAGGCAATCCAGCCAAAAACAATCAGAACAAGGCTTGTCTCTTCGTCAAGCGCAGCCTAGGCTCTCCGTCGGAGGAATTATGGGAATTATCCTGTTTTGGCTCGTCTTGGTTTTCGGTGTTTTCTTTCTGCCTTTAATATTGGCTGTTGTGGCCATGACCAAGGTCAGTCGGCTGCGCCTTGAGGTCGATGCCCTGCGGCGAGAAGTGACCGGCAAGCCAGGCGCCACCGCACCCACACGCCCGCCCCCCCAGACGGCGACTCCCGCGCAACCCGCACCCCAACCGGGTCCGGTGTCGCCTTCCCCTGTGCCAACACCGGCGCCGGAACCTCCGCCGCCACTACCAAAGACTCGTCCTCCGTCCCCGGCCATCCGCGCCAGCTCGGAAATCTGGCTGGGCGGTCGGATGGCCAGTTTCGTCGGAATCGGCCTGCTCTTGGTAGGCGGGGCGTTGCTGATCGGCTATGCCGTCCGTCATGCGTGGCTGGGGCCGGCGGCCCGGGTCGCGCTGGGGCTTTTGGGCGGGGCGATGCTGATCGGGCTGGGACACGCCGCGGAAGTACGGGGCAGTGGCAGGCTAACGGTGCTGGCGCGGGTACTGACGGGCGGTGGTACCGCCCTTTTCTATTTCAGCCTTTACGCGGCATTTGGTCTCTACGCGCTGATCGGCCCCGTCGCCGCGGCCTTGGGTCTGCTGGCGGCAGCGGCCGCAACCATCGGCCTAGCCCACGTCTATCGCAGTCAGGCGGTTGCCGTGATCGGGGTGGTGGGGGCGTTTGCCATGCCGGCGCTGATCCAGGACGATGTGCGCCGCATGATGGTACTGCTGGCCTACATGGCGGCAGTGAACGTGCCGGTCATCGCGCTGGGCCTGCGCCGCAAATGGCAGGGACTCTACAACACGGCGTTCGGTTTCACCATCGCCTATCAAGGTTTGCTATTGTTCGATCTGACGCGGACCGAGGCGCCATGGCTCTTGGGATTCGCCATCCTCTTTTTCCTGCAGTTCGCTACATTGGGTCTTTTGAAACTGCGCACGGAAAAGACACAACGGTCACGGCAAGCCGATATTATCCGGTTAACGCTTAATTCCTTATGCTTGCTGGGCATGACCTATGCGGTCTTACAGCGTTGGGATCAGGCGGTTTGGATGGGCGCCGCGTTGCTCGCCTTGGCCGGCCTTCATTTAGGGCTGGCCAAGTTGGCCTGGCGCTGGTTCCCGGCTTTTGTGGACGACGTGTTGGCACTGCTCATGGGGGCGCTGCTGTTCGCCAGCTTAGCCCTGCCGGCGCAATTGGACGGTCCCTGGATATCGGTAGGCTGGAGCCTGATGGGCGTTGTCGTCTGCGTGTTGGCCCTGCGCGCCAACGTGCCGCTCTTGCAGGGCGGAGCCTTGCTGCTGGGTTGGATCGGGCTATTGAAAAGTCTGGGTGTCGATTGGCACAGCTACGCGGTGGCCCCGACGTTGTTCCTAAATGCACGTTTCCTGGCCGGTTGTTGTACGGCGGCGTTGCTGGGCGCGCAGGGTTGGCTCCACCAGCGTAGCGGTCCCGTTGCCGACCCGGCGGGCAGCGCATCCACAAACCGCTGGGGTGATCGCTTGAACGGCTGGGCGGTAACATTGCCGGCTTGGGCACTGGGCGGGATCTGGTTGCTGTTCATGGCGGATATTTTCTGGACCATCGGCTGGCGCGATCCCTGGGCGTGGCTTCTCTCCAGCGGGGCCTGGATCGCGCTGGCGGTCGTCAGCGGGGTCTGGGGCGTTGCGCAACCGGCGGTGGCCCGGTTCGGTCACTGGCTGCTGTGTGCGCTGCCACTCAAATTGATGGTCGCCGTCTGGGTCTGGTTTGCCGTGCCGACCGCCTATTTGCCGGACCGCGCGTTTGTCCACGGCCTGTTTCTCGGGTTCGCCGGGCTCATTTTTCTAACCGCAGGGCTGGCGCATCGTTTTGCCGCCGACCGGCGGACACCGATAACCCACTGGCCGCTGGCGACCTGGCTGCACCTGGGTACCGTGGCCGCTCTGGTCTTTCTGGTGACGACGGAATTGCAGCGGCTGGACCATGCTTGGACACCCGCCCTGATCACGCTGGCGTGGGCCGGTGCGGCCAGCAGCCTGGCGGTATGGGGGATGTGGCGGCGGCGCGCGGCTTATCGCTACGCGGGTTTGGCGTTGTTTGCCGCCACCACCGCTAAAGTAATCTGGGTGGATTTGGCGCTACTGGAGGGACTGGCCCGGATTGCCGCCTTCATGGGAGTTGGCATCCTCTTGCTGTTCCTCTCCTATCTCTATCAACGTATGGCCGCGCACCTAGCCGCACCGGAGGAGTCACCTCATGACTAGCCCGCATTTCTCACTGAAATCTCGGGCCATCTGGTCTGTCAGTGCGCCCCCCACGGCCTTGCGCCGTGGGCGCGGGAGTTTGGGTTGGCTACAGACCGTAGTCGCAGTGAGCCCGAGGGGAGCGAGTGGTGGCGTATTGCGCTTATCTCGCTCACGTCGGGCTCTTTCCGTCACAAAGCGTGGAATAGATAGCGGAAGTTTGGCTCCCACGGCGCGAGGCCGTGGGGCGCCCGGTGAGAAATGCGGGCTAGGGCAATGAACGCTGCACGTTTCGGAATTTGCGTTGCGCTGGGTGGGGTTACCATTGCGGCAGCGGCCTCCGGGCCGTTTGCATGGAAGCGCCCGCTGCTGGGTACGTCGGAACCCAGGACCCTCTACCGCATTACGATTCCCTCCGACGTTTATGACCGTTGCCACCAATTCCCGCACGACGTGAGGATTTTTGATCATGAGGGGCGTCCGTGGCCTCACGACGTTCGTGGAGCCCGACCACAACCGGCGCCACAGGAATGGCCTTTGGCCGTACTGAATCGCACCTGGTTTGAAGCGCGACCGGACCGGCCGGCCTATTACCGGCTGGATGTCCGCATGGAACCGGCACCCGACGGATCACGCCGCCGTCATAACCGGATCCGGCTCACTACGCCCGGCAACGACTTTGTGCGGCGCGTGGAGATTTGGGGTGCCGAAACGCCCGGGGAATGGGGCCTGCTCGGCGCCGGGTATGTCGTCCGCCACCGGCAACCACGCCGGGACGAGGAGATCATCACCTATCCCGAAGCCAATTACCCCTATCTGCAAATCCGCGTCTATCCCAACATCCGCGACGCGCTGGAAACCGTGACCGTGGACCGCGTTCGCGTACTGACGCAGCCGCCGGCACCGGCGCAGGTCACCTATGTGCTGGAGGCCAACGCGCTCCCCGTTTCTTCACGCGACGACCGTGACGAAGCGCAAGTCAAGATCCTCGATCTAGGCTATCAAAATCATCCCGTGGCCTCCTTCCGGTTTGACGTCACCGACCGCGAATTTGTCCGGCGCGTGCGGCTGGCCAGCCGCGATGATCCGGGCGACCCGTGGCGAGCGGTTACGGTGGCGGATCTGTTTCGCCTCGGTGACCGGGACCAGTTGACCGTGCGTACCACGGGGCGCGGCAGGTTCTGGAAAATTCAAATTGACCATCACGACGACCCGCCACTGTTGATTCGGTCGGTGACCGCTCATGCCCCGCGCGAGGAATGGCTGGTTGAAGCACGCAGCGCCGGACCGGCGGCGCTCTACTATGGCAGCGCGCAAACGGGTGCGCCGCGCTACGACCTGGCTGAGCGGGTCACACGGTCGGAATTAGCGGTGGCCGATCTGCCGCGATTGGCATTGGGCCCGGCCACGGCGAATCCGGCTTACCGGGCGGATTGGTTCCAATCTTTACAGCCATGGCTGGTACCGGTGGCGGTGGCCTTGGCCAGCATCGTGGTTATCTACGTGACCATCCAGATGCTGCGCCGTCCGCTAGCCGCGTGATTATGCACCGGCGGGGACAGGCAGCCTGTTCGTTGCTTCAATCGAAATAGGTAAACACGCTGAAGCGGTTGCGGTGATCGGGATCGGCGGTAATCTCCATGACGGTCAATCGGCCGCGCAACACATCGACATCATCCCGGAAGTTGCGGTCGCCGCGACGTTCATCCAGGACCACGCGATAGACGCCGGGTTCACGGTCGAAGGCCCGCCAGCGCCTTGAACTCACCCGCTGGGCGGGTTCCCCGGCGATAAAGACATCCACATCGCGACTGGTGCGATTGTCCACCACGAGACTGCCCAGTCCTTCCCCCGGAATGTGATCAAACCCGCTATCGCTCCAGCAGCCCGCAACGATCAAAGTTAAGAGCACCAAGCAGCACCAGCCACTCTTCATGTAAGCGCCTGTTTGCATACTATAAAGAGTATAACAGCCCTCCCCGCAATGCAAGCCGGCTGACATGCGTTCCCGCCATTCGCTCAACGAGCCTCCACGCGGCGAAAACCGGCGAATTTTTCAGGAAAATCAGATTGACTGTGCATTCCACTCACGGCACAATTCAGTTTGTAGCGTTCAGGTGGTGTGTATTCACGGGCGGGGACGGACGCTACCCGCTACGCCAGTGAGGGGAAGAGGATGCTGAGGCCGGCACAGCGGGGGGCAGAGGAGGCCTGGTTGAGGGGCAAACGGCGTGGGCTGTACCTGACCGGTCTGTTCTTTTTCCCGTTTGCTCTGTTGGTGACCGGTTGTTGCTGTTTTGGCGGTCGGGCGCGTCAGGAACGCCAGCCACCCGAAGAACCCGATATCACCACCGGCGCCAATGTCTTTGTGGCTTCCATGCCCAGTCCCGTGCGGGTGGTGGCGGTGATGCCGTTCCAAGCCGAAACCGAACTGATTGGCCGCGCTACTTCCGACTTATTTGTCACTGAACTCCTGCGCGCCGGTCGCTACGAGCTGGTTGAACGCGGGCAGTTATCACGCGTACTGAACGAAGCCGAAGTCGCGCTATCCGGCATTTCGGAATCCGAGGCCGTGGCGCTGGGGAATATGCTGGGCGCGGACGGTGTGATTATCGGGACGGTGGATGAGTACGGCATCATCGCTGAACGGGGTCGCAATTATCCGGTGGTCGGCCTTTCCGTACGCTTGATTGATGGTGAATCGGGCCGCGTGATGTGGAGTGCCAGTTTCGCGTCGATGGCCGACGAGCCGAACGTCCCCTTGTCGCAGCATGGCCGCCGCGTGGTCCGCGGCACCGTCATGGCCCTGCGGAGTCAGTGGCACCAACAACCGCAACACCGCCGCCGCGACCCGGCGGGGCCGGATGCCGACGCCCCATTAGGACGCGGGCGAGGCGCAGCCACCCCTGCGGCGCCGCCGGAAAAACCACCGGCGGTGCCTGCTGTAACCGTTGAAGATTTTGGTCTGCGCGCCGTGGAGTTGCAGTGGGCCGATCCGGGGGTGCCGGGCTTGATGTACCGCATTGAGCGGGCGCGCGCGCCGGACGGACCCTTCACAAACGTGGATACGGTGCGCGCCGCCCGCGGCGATTACACCGATCACGGCACGCTGAGTGCGCCGCTGGACGATGCCACGACCTATTACTATCGCGTCACGGCGGTCAGCCGTAGCGGATTGCAAAGTGAGCCGGGCCCGGTCCAGGAAAGCATGACCGCCCCACCGCCGACACCACCGACCCGCCTGGAAGCGGCCACGCCGGCGGGACGCGCCGTCGCGTTGCGCTGGACGGCAGCCGAAAACGAAACCGTCACCCGTTACATTGTCGAACGCGCCGATCCGCCGGATTATGATTTCCTGCCAGTCGGCGAAAGCGAACGGCCCCGCTGGCAGGAAGGCGGTACGCCCGGTTCGCCCCTGGACGCCGCAACTACGTATCGCTATCGCGTACGTGCCGAAAACCGGGTGGGCGCGGTGAGCGAGCCTTCGGATCCGGTCGAAGTCACCACCCAACCGCCGCCCGTTGCCGTCGAGGGACTGACCGCCACGTCGCAACAACCGCGCCAAGTCCCAATCGCATGGCAAAAGAGTCCCGAATCCGATGTGGTCCGCTACGAAATCGAGCGGGGCGAGGCCGCAGACGGACCGTTTACGGCCATTGCCGCAGTCGAAGGTCGTGCCCGAACAGCTTACGTGGACGAAGGCGATGAAACCGGTCGCGGCCGGCGCACGTCGTTGACCCCGCTGCAGGATGCCAAGCGGTATTTCTATCGCGTCCGCCCGGTCAACGCCGTGGAGGTGGCGGGTCCGTGGAGCGCAACGGTCGACGCGGAAACCAAGCCCGTTCCGGTCACCCCGTCCGGTCTGCAGGCCAGCGCCGGCAAAGCCCGGAAAATCACCATTTACTGGGAAGCCAATCCCGAACCCGACGTTGTCGCCTACGATGTGGCGGGCGCAGATGACCGCAACGGTCCATTCCGCACGTTGCAGCGCTTGGATGTTACCGCGTCGCGCTCCTCCTTAACGTACAGCGAAACCTCTCTAGCCTCGGATCTGACGCGCTATTACCGGCTGCGGGCGGTGGATGCGGATGATTTGGAAGGCGAATGGTCCGCGCCGGTCGCCGGAACCACCAAACCGTTGCCGGACGCGCCACAGGAGGTGGCCTACGAGTGGGTAGACAGTAATGTACATCTTTCCTGGCAGCCGCCGCCACAGGCAGATGTGGTGCGCTACCGGGTGCTGGAAACACGGATG
>SLLF01000082.1 GCA_007134175.1 Kiritimatiellia bacterium
AATTGCTGTGACACTGCCAACGCCTGGAAAAATCCGGCTCCGGGGTTTCCACCGCCTGCCTGCCCGGCTCGGCCGGGGCAGCGGCTTGGGATGCCGCCGCCCCGCCCCGGAACGCGCCGTGGCCGGACACCCCGATGTAGAGATCGTCGTGCGCCGGGGCATAGACCATGCCCAGCGCCGGATGCCCCCCCACAATCAGCGCCACGTTCACGGTAAAGTCGCCGTTGCGCTTCACAAATTCCTTGGTGCCGTCCAACGGATCAATCAACCACAACACCGGCCACGCCCCGCGCGTCTCAAAGGCAATATCCTCGCTCTCTTCGGACAACACGGGGATGGCCGTCTCCCGTAAGGCCGCCATGAGCACCTGATGCGCACTACGATCCGCGTCCGTCAAGGGCGACTGATCGTCCTTGAACGCCACATCAAAATCACGCGCATAGACGTCCATGACCGCGCGACCGGCCGTGACGGCGGCACGCGCGGCGACCAGGGCCAGCTCCGGCAGGGCCATGCTTTTCGTGTCCGGACGGTTTAATGCATCATTCGACAAAACGTTCACTACCCACTGCTTACTGCTTACTTTCCTGTTCCTGTCCACTGTTTACTCTCATGAAACCTATTCCCCCGCCGCCTGCAGACAACCGCGCTGTTTCAATTCATTGACCAGCAACTGCACGCTTTCTGCGACGGATCGCACGGAGGTATCCAAGTCCACTTCCGGTTCGAACGGGGCTTCGTACGGATCGCTGATGCCGGTGAATTGAGGGATCTCACCGGCGCGGGCGCGCTTATAGAGGTTCTTGGGATCGCGCGCCTCGCAGACTTCGAGCGGCGTGCTGACATGGACTTCAATGAACCGGTCCGAACCGATGATTTCACGAGCCCCGTCCCGGTCGGCGCGGTAGGGCGAGATGAAGGCGGAGATGGCCAGCAGCCCCGCCTCGTTGAACAAGTGCGCCACCTCGGCGATGCGCCGGATATTCTCCTTACGATCATCGGCGGAAAAGCCCAGATCCTTGTTCAAACCGTGCCGGATATTGTCGCCGTCCAGCAGATAGCAGGCGTGCCCCCTATCGATTAACGTCCGCTCCAGTTCCTTGGCGACGGTGGACTTGCCGGACCCGCTCAACCCGGTCAACCACAAGGTTACGCCGCGCTGCCGCAACAGGCGCTCCCGCTCCGTCTGTCCGACCAGCGACGTTTCCTGGACAATGTTGCGCGTGGCCGGCGATTTGGCCGATGGCGCCCTGGCTACCTGCCGGTCGAGCAGCAGGCCGGCCGCCACGGTGGCGTTGGTCAGCCGGTCGATGATGACAAAGTTGCCGGTTTGCTGGTTGCGGGAATAATGGTCGTAGGCAATCGGACGGTGTAGCGTCAGATGCACACGCCCGATCTCGTTCATCTCCAAATCCGTCGCATCCATCTTGCGCATGGTGTTCACGTCAATCTTGTAGCGCAGTTCATCCAGCGTGCCCGGCACGACATTGGTGGTATGTTTGATCAGGTAGGTTTTGCCCGGTGTGGCCGGCTCTTCGTGCATCCAGACCAGCATCGCCTCACACTCGTTCCCGGATTTCGGTACATTGTTGGGGTGCACCAGCATGCTACCCCGGCTCACGTCCACCTCGTCTTCCAGCGTGACCGTCACCGCCAGCGGCGGCCAGGCCTCCTCGATTTCACCGGCAAACGTGGTGATCGACTTCACGCGGGAGGTGCGGCGCGAGGGCAGGCAAAGCACCGGATCGCCGACGCGCAGGATCCCGGAGGCGACGGTGCCGGCAAAACCGCGGAAATCGAGATTGGGCCGGATGACGTACTGGACCGGAAACCGCAGATCCACCAGGTTGCGATCGGTTGAAATGTTTATGTTCTCCAGGTGATGCAGGAATGTGGACCCTTCATACCACGGCATGTTGGCGCTATGGTGGACCACGTTGTCCCCGTGCAAGGCCGAGATGGGAATGAAGTGGATATCAACAAAATCCAGGCGGGAGACGGCGTCGTTATAGTCTTCCCGGATACGTTCGAACACGGTGACATCCCAATCCACCAAGTCCATCTTATTGACCGCAACCAGGACATGTTTAATGCCGAGCAGGGACGCGATAAAACTGTGGCGCCTGGTCTGTGCAATTACCCCGAGCCGGGCATCGATAAGTACCACGGCCAGGCTGCAATTCGAGGCCCCGGTGGCCATGTTGCGGGTGTACTGTTCGTGACCGGGCGTATCGGCGATGATGAATTTGCGCTTGTCGGTGGAGAAATAGCGGTAGGCGACATCGATGGTGATGCCCTGTTCGCGTTCCGCCTTAAGACCATCCATCAACAGTGCCGGATCGAAATCCGTGCCGGTCGTACCATGCACCACTGAATCCTTGCGGACCGCCGCCAGTTGATCTTCATAGATCATAGCGATATCAAACAGCAGACGGCCAATCAAGGTAGACTTGCCGTCATCCACGCTGCCGCACGTCAAAAACCGCAGCAGATCCTTCTTTTCGTGCCGGTCCAGATATTCCGTTATATTCATGATTTCATGCATTCCGTAAAACACCAGCGACGGGTCAAAAGGTAGCTTCAGCCCGCCGCCTGCTGGATCAGTACAGGCCGTCGCCACACCCGGTGGACGATGTCACAAGGCGATTGTGGTACCATGTGCCGTGCTATGATGGCAACCGTATTCAGAGGATCGACTGCTGCCAGCCGTTCAGCGTGGCCTGCGCAGTAGCTGACCAGGTGAACCGGGCGGCGTGCTGCCGGGCCGCGGCTATACGGGCCTGCCGTTCGGCCGGCGACCATGCCAGCACGGCACCCATTTGATCGGCGAGATCAGCCACCTCCCGCCCATCAGCATAGACCACCGCATCACCGCCAACCTCCGGGATCGATCCGGCCCGGGTGGTCACGACGGGCACACCGGCCATCATCGCCTCGAGCACCGGCAGACCAAAACCTTCGTACAGGGAGGGCAAGACAAAAAGATCAGCCGACTGGTAGCATGTGATGAGCGCTGGGCGCGATAGGTGGGCTAGGCGCTCGATCCGTTCAGCGGGCACTTTTGCCAGCGCCCGCGCCAACTGCGGCTCCCCTAATCGCCGCTGCCCCACCAGAATTAACCGGTGCGGGATGCGATCAAGCAGCAGGGCGAACGCCTCGACCAGTCGATGCAGATTCTTGTGCGGATAGGAATTGGCGACGGCGAGAATATAGGGTTGGTGGTTGTGGGTTGTGGGTTGTGGGTCATGGATTGTGGTGCCGGATTTATGGCCCGGGTCAGCGCACTCGGCGAATGCGTTATCCACACCCAGATGGGTGACGGTAATACGGTCGGGCGAACAAGCGGTGTAGCGAATGATCTCCTGCTTGGCGAATTCGGAAATGGTGAGGATACGATCAGCGCGACGGGCCGCCATCTTGACCAACACATGGGTCATCAAGCGGGCCAGGCGGGTGAGATCGTCCGGATGCGTGCGGTATTGCATGTCCAGCATCGTCACCACCTGCCGGCACGGCGCCCAGCATGGCATGGTGTAGCCCGGAGACCACAGCCCGTCCGGCTTGAGTTTCCTCAGCAGCCAGGGCAGCCAGATTTGTTCCGCGCTTATCCGGAGGAACCGGTTGGTCGCGCGGATCGGCAGCAGGTGAAACGTGCATTGTGTATACCCACCCAAACGGTCGCGCAACCAATGATCGTTTTCCCGGTTGGTGACCAGCATCAAGCGCACAGCCGGGTGTTCCCGTGCCATCGCCAGCAAGGTTTCGCACAGATACGTTTCCGATCCACCGACTTCGCCGGGAATCAAGAACAACGTGTTGACGGCCATGTTCATCGGTGCAGTGCCCTGGCATCAGCGCCCAGCAACGGCTTTTAGTGCGTATTCCGTCAAAAGCAGCAGGTCGGCAAGATGGTTCTCAATCACATCCACCATAAGCGCGAGATCAAGTTGTTGATACTCGTGCACCAGCACATTCCGGAAACCGATCATCTTGACGAGATTTTGAGCCAGTTCATCAGGGATAATATGGTCAGCGGCCAGCAAGCGAAAGCTGTCCCGGCTGTCTTTGGGAATCCCCAGTTTCCTAATCTTTACAAGAT
>SLLF01000274.1 GCA_007134175.1 Kiritimatiellia bacterium
GTGCTGGCGCGCGGCTACAGCATCACCCGCGAATGGGAGTCGGGACAAATTGTGCGCCATGCGAACCAACTAACACCCGGCGCCACCATCGAAACCCTACTGGCCACCGGTCGCCTGACGGCCGTGGTCAACGAATCCATACAGGAGTCAGACCATGAGCACCCATAAGCAAGACACCGCGCCGGAAACCTCGTTCGAAGCCGCTTTAGAACGACTGGAAACGCTGGTTAAAGAGATGGAAGCCGGCGACCTGCCGCTGGACCAGATGATGGCCCACTTCGAGGAAGGCTCCAAATGGGTCAAACAGTGCACCAGGAAACTGGATGGCCTCGAAAAGAAGATCGAGATGCTGATCAAGGAAGGCGACCAGATGCGCACGGTCCCCTTCGATGCGGAATCCGCCTGACCTGCAGGCCGGGCCGGGCACGCCTGCCCCACGCCGATGCCCCGTGAAGGCAGGCGCCGGGGAGGCGCTTATTGTGCCGCAGGAAGTATAGGGAATGGCGTACCCAATGGCATGGCAAAGGATTCGACTCCGCGTGCGCGGCATCCTTGAATAAAAGGTTCCGGGTCGGCGGTGTTCTCTTCGAACAGCCCATAATGCATAGGCAACGCCAGGTGCGGTCGCAGTGCCGAAACGATCCGCAGCGCCTCGTCGCCGTTCATATTGCCCAGACGACCGTTGATGCAGATGAGTAAGGCGTCACTACCTGTGGTCCATTCGTTGATCAGGGCGTCTGAATAGGTCGTGTCTGCCGAAAGGTATAATTTCGACGCACCCACCGATAGCACCAAACCCACCGCAGCGGGATCAGAGTGGAAGGCGGGTACGGGCGTGAGAGTGGCCTGGCCGCAATCGAATGAACCCCCAACGTGCACTTCGCGACAACGGTCTGCGGGGAGGCCGAGTTTGAGAAAATGCGAGTGGCAACTTAACGGGCCGACGAGCTGGCAACGCGGATAGGTGGCGGCGATGGCAACAACCGTGTCTGGTTCGAGATGGTCCAAATGGTCGTGCGTGCAGAACAGCACATCCGGTTTCAAATCCGTTAGCGCCAGCGGAAAGGATACGATCCGCGTCACCCCGTGCTGCCGTTCAACCGTGTCTCCCATATACGGGTCCACCACGATGCGGACACCACCTGTCTCGAATATGAAACCTCCCTGACTAAGCCACGTCGTCGCTAACATGTTCCAGACGCCTCATCGCTAAACACCGAGATGGGCCACATATATGGACAACAATAACGAAAGGAAACCCCCGCGTGAGCCTTTTGTGGCCAGTGATTGCCTCCTCTTTCAGACCTCATGGCTCAATACAGCACTAGATCGCGAAAAGCGATTTCCTGAGCAAGTCTTACGTGCCCTGACCGGCCTACTTTTTCGTTTTCTTCGCCGCCTTGGAAGGGGTCTTTTCCTCCTGCCGCACCGGCTTGTCCCGGTGCCAGAACAAGACCACCGGTGTGGCGACGAAGATGGAGGAGTAGGTGCCGACGATGATCCCGATAAAGAGCGCCAGCGCAAAGTCCCTGATGGCGCCGCCACCGAAAATCAGCAGCATGGTGACAGTGATCAGGGTCGTGATCGACGTCAACAGCGTGCGGCTCAGCGTCTGATTGATACTGAGATTCGCAATCTGCGAGTAGGTCTTGTCCTTAATCAATCCCAAATCTTCGCGGATACGGTCGAACACCACGATCGTGTCATTGACCGAATAACCGACAATGGTCAGCAACGCCGCTACAATCGGCAAACTCAATTGCTGCCCCAGCAGGGTGAAGATACCGATGGTGATCAGCACGTCATGCGCCACTGCCACAATCGCGCCGATAGCGAACGCAAACTCAAAGCGCAAGGATATATAGATGACAATACCGACCAACGCCCACACCACCGCCATCAATCCTTTTCGTCGCAGGTCCCGTCCCACCTGAGGCCCGACCGTATCCTCCTGCAGCAGGCGCAACCCCGCGTCGGCAAAAGTGGTGTTCATGGCCGCCTTGGTGGCATCGCCCGCCCCAAACGGCACCTTCAGCAACAGATCCTCCGGGATCACGCCGGTCTCATCCGGCACCAGCTCCCGCTGATACTGGATAAAGGCGTCCGGCACACCGGCCGTGGCCAGCGCGGACCGGATATCGTCCACACCAAGTTTGTCGTCAAAGCGGTACGTCAAGGCCGTGCCGCCGGTGAAGTCGACGCCGAAGTTCTGTTCGCCCCGCCCGAAGAAGACGATCCAGGTCAAAATGATCAGCAGCGCGGAAATCACTGCCGCCACCTTGCGCTTGCCGACGAAGTCGATGTTGGTGTTCTTTAGCAGCGACAACATGCGAATCTTTTGAACCTTGGACTTGTAGGCCAACGCTTCAAACATCAGACGGGTAATCACCAAGGCAATGAACATGCTGACCACGATGCCGGCACTCAAGGTGATGGCGAAACCACGGATGGGGCCCGACCCCTGCCAGAAGAGGATCACGGCGGTAATCAACGTGGTTACGTTGGCGTCCATGATGGTGCTGAAGACCTTGTCGTAACCGGCTTCTATCGCGGCCGCTAAACGCTTGCCGATGGCCTGTTCTTCGCGGATACGCTCAAAGATCAGCACGTTGGCGTCCACGGCGATACCGATGGTCAGCACGATGCCGGCAATACCCGGCAGCGTCAGGGTCGGCAACCCTTCCCCGCCGCCCCCGCCGGTAATCAGGCCGAGGAAACCGGAGACGATCAACATGCCCAGCGGCAGCAGCAGCAGATCCAGGATGAGTGCGATATTGGCCACGACACCAGCCAGCAGGTAGTAGCCGGCCATGAAGACCAGGACCAGCACACCGCCCAGAATGATCGCACGTAAACCCGCGCGCACCGATTCTGCACCCAGCGTCGGGTCTACATTGCGTTCTTCGATCACCTGCAACGGAGCCGGCAACGAGCCGGCCCGCAGAATCAAGGCCAGGTCCTGCGCTTCACGCAACGTGAAGGCGCCTTCAATGATCGCTTCCCCCCCGTATATGGCCGTACGGATAAACGGCGCGGAGTGCAGGACGCCATCGAGCACAATAGCCAGGAAGCGCTGCCCGTCGGGACTCGGGTTGCGCGGTCCGCCCGGCGCGTGATCAGCGGTGACGCGGGCAAAACGGCGGGTACCTTCGCTGTCGAACCGCAGATTTACAATCGGCTGTCCGAACTGCTGGTAATCGACGCCGGCGTGGCTGAGGCTTTCGCCGGTCAGTTCGCGGCGGCGACTGACGTAGTAGGGCTCATAGACTTCGCGGTCATTGATCTCGCGCCGCATGAGCATGAAATCGTAATTGGTAGGCGCGTGGAAGTCGCGCAAACGGTCACGCACCTCGCGCTCGGTGGTGGCATCGATACGATCCGTTTCCTGTGTCCGCATATAGACCGGCCGCCCATCTATTTGGGCAATACGATAACCTTCGGGAGCCAAGCCCCGTTCAAACAAGCGCTCGACCAGGCGGCGGTTCTCGTCGTGTACCATCCGGAATTCCAGGAAGGCCGCGCTTTCCAGCGTGCGCACGGCCCAATCGCGATTGGCGGCTTCCAAGCCGGGGATCTGCACCACAATGCGATTACTGCGAGGTTCACCGTAGATGATCGGTTCCTCGGTGCCCATCAAGTCCACGCGATTGCGTATCACCTCCAAGGCACGCTGCTGGGCGTCGCGAATAGCGTCTTCGTCCAGATCCTCCGTTTGAACTTCCAACAGGAAGCTGATTCCCCCTTGCAGGTCCAAGCCAAGTTTTACTTTCTCCGAGATCGGCGTCACCAGTACCAGCGACCATGCCAGCAAGCCCACCAACAACAACCATTTCCACAGTGCGTGCTTATCCATTGTACTCACCCAATTGGTTTACTTATATTTCTTGCGGCCCTGGCGGCCGGATGGCGGCCGGGCCATACCTCTCGTTAACGGCCACTTTGCGGCAAATCGGCCGGGACCTCTTCATCCTTGCCAAGCACCTGCGTCACCGCGCCTCGAATCACATCCACTTTGACCTTGTCCGCCACTCTGATCGTAAAGGTCTTGTCGGTCGCGTTGGTAAC
>SLLF01000376.1 GCA_007134175.1 Kiritimatiellia bacterium
CGTGGGGACCGGCCCCCGCTCACCCGCGCACCCTGATCGGCTGGTCCACGGGTACCTTGATCGCGCTGGAAGCCACTCATTTCTGGCCCAGCTACGTCGCAAAACTGGTGCTGGTGAGCGGCACCGCCTGCTTCTGTCGCAAGAACGGTTATGCCTGCGGGACCGCTACCGCCCGCGTCCGCTGGTTGACCAAACAGATCAAAGGCGCGCACGCCTCCACCGCGCTGCACGACTTCCTAGAGCGCACCCTGCAACCATATACCTGGACGCCCGACCAGGCATCAGTCTATGTCAAAGCGGCCCGGGCCATGGGTTCTGCCGCACTGACTATGGGGCTGGACTATCTACAACAGGCCGATTGGCGCATGTGGTGCCCGGATATCCAACAACCGGTTCAGCTACTTCATGGTGGCCAAGACGCCATTGTCCCGACCGCTGCCGCTCAATGGCTGCAGAAGGCCCTGCCCCATGCCCGGCTTACGATCAACGCTGAACAAGGACACGGTTGGCCGCTGTGCGATCCGGCGGGATTAGCTCGACGCATCGCCAACCTGCAAACCGATACAGGCTTGGCCGTAGGCTAAACCCCCGTCGTTGGGAGGTATCTGCCGCGGCCAGAACACCTTCAGTCCCGCCTCCCGCAAGGTGTACACCGCCAGCTCCAATAGGCAGCGGTTTTGGAAGCACCCGCCCCCCAGCACGACCCGCGGCTCGCCACTGGCCACCGCAACCCGCGCGATCCACCTTGCCAGGCCAGCATGAAAGGCGTAGGCCAGCGCATCCGGTGCCGCCCCGTCAGACGCGGCCATGAGCAACCGCTCGATCAGCGGTCCCCAATCCACCTCGGGCGGCGACCATTCGGCCGGGACCGCCTGTGCGGCTATCCGCTCCGCCCATGTTTGCCCGGCCGCCGTGCGTTGACCGCGCACCGCCGCAAACTCCAACGCCATCGCCGCCTGTCCCTCGAATTGCGAGCGCTGAGCGATACTCAGCAAGGAGGCGACCGCATCGAATAAGCGCCCGGCACTCGATGTCAACGGCGCATTGATTGCCCCCAGCAGCAACGTGCGTAAATTGTCACGAACATTTCCCTCAAAGCGGATGTAGGGTTGCCTCTCTGGGTCCGCAAACACGTCCGCCCCCCGCAGGGCAAACAGCACGCCTAAAGCGGAGCGGGCCGGCTGCTTGATCGCCTGTTCACCGCCCGGTAACGGGAAGGTGCGGAAATGCCCGACGCGTTCATACTGCGGACCGTCTACCCGCAGGAACTCACCGCCCCAAACCGTCCCATCCGGCCCGTACCCGGTCCCGTCCCAGATCACGCCCAACGCAGAACCCGTCAACCCGTTGTCGGCCATAACGGCCGCGGCATGGGCGTGGTGATGCTGCACCGTCAGCAGGCGGCCCCCTTTCGCCCGCAGCGCCTGTCCCCGAGCGAACAGCGTGGCCGCATAATCGGGATGGGTGTCGCAAACCCAAATACGGGGTGGCACAGGATACAGGGCCGTCAACGACTTCACCGCATCCCTGAAAGCGCCTTCGGCAGCCACCGTTTCCAGATCGCCCACATGTTGGCTAACGATCACCTGATCCCCCTGCGCCACGGCCACGGTGTTCTTTAAATGGCCGCCCACGGCAAGAACGGGGCCATGGGAACCGCTTCCCGGCACGTTCAACGGCACCGGTGCCAAGCCGCGTGCCCGGCGCAGCCAGAGCGGCCGGCCACTGGCCACGCGCACGATCGAATCATCCACCGGCCGGGCAATCGGCCGGTTGTGCACGAGAAAGCCATCGGCGATGCCGGCCAGCCGCTGCACCGCTTCCCTCTCAGCAAAACATAACGGCTCGCCCGTCAAATTCCCGCTGGTCGCAACCAGTGGCTGCTGAAGCGCGTCCATCAGCAACCAATGCAGCGGCGCATAGGGCAACAAAGCCCCCACTAGCGGGTTGCCGGGTGCAAGGGCCTCGGTCCATGGTCGCCTCTGTTCCAGCAAGACAATCGGCGCCACCGGCGAGGCCAGCAACGTCGCTTCCAACTCGTCCACGCGCGCCACCTTCCGCACAGCGGCCAAGGAGGGAAACATGACCGCAAACGGCTTGGCATCACGCCGTCTGCGACGCCGCAACTCGCGTACCGCCGTCTCGTTTTCGGCTAGGGTCATCAGGTGAAATCCGCCGATGCCCTTGACCGCGACGACGTGGCCGGTTTGCAGAAAGGTAACGGCGTTATCAATGGCGGCGGCACCTGCAGTTTGATTTGCTCCGTGTTCATCCCACCATTCGCACTGTGGACCGCAGATCGGGCAGGCGTTCGGCTGGGCATGATGGCGTCGGTTGGCGGGATCATCATACTCAGCCTGGCAGGCCGCGCATTGCCGAAAATGCCGCATGGTGGTATGGGGCCGGTCGTAGGGAATCCGTTCGACGATGGAATAGCGCGGTCCACATTGCGTGCAATTGATGAAGGGATAACGATAACGCCGGTCATCCGGATCAAACAACTCGCCGCGGCACGCCGCGCAGCAGGCCAAATCAGGCGTTACCGCAACGGTCGGGGACCCGCCAGGCGGGGGGCTGGCCCGAATGCTAAAACCCGCCAACGGGACCACCGGGACCGCACACGCCGTCACGGACTGCACCGCCGCCGCTGGCGGCGCTTCGCCATACAGGGCCGCTTCGAATTCAGCGATCGCAGTCGCCTCACCCTCAATGCGAATCACCACACCTTGGTCATCGTTGCAGACCCAGCCGCTCAATCCATAGCGACCAGCCAACCGCAGAACGAACGGGCGGAACCCAACCCCTTGCACCACACCGCCAACGCGCAACTCGCGAGCCCGCCATGCCCCGTGCGTGGTCATTGCACACCACCTCAAATACGGTCCGGCGTTTCGATGCCTAGCAAGTCCAATCCCTGACGCAACACGCTCGCCACCAGCCCGCCCAGCCGCACCCGGCTCTCGCGCACGCCTGCCGGCGCCTTCAGGAACGGAACGTTCTGGTAGAATGAACTATACGTCTGAGCCAGATCATATAAGTAATCTGCCAGAATGCTGGGCCGCAGCAACTCCACCGCGCGCATGATCGTGCCGGGAAAACGCGTCAGGCGCAGCGCCAACCTTCGTTCGACCGCTTCCTGCAGAACCAATGGACAATCGGTCAGGTCTTGATCCGGGAACCGTGATCGAAATTTGTCCCGCACGGAGTTGATGCGGGCACAGGCATACTGCAAGTAGGGCGCGGAATTACCGTCCATCGCCAGGGCCTTGTCCCAGGTAAAGGTGATCATGCTTTGCGGATTCTGGCTTAAATCGGCGTATTTGATTGCCCCGATGCCAACGGCGCGGGCCACGGCCGCCTGATCGGACGCCGTCATATCGGGGCTGGCCGTCTGCACCAATTTAAGCGCACGCGCTTCGGCCTCGTCAAGCAACCGCTCCAGCTTGATGACATTCCCCTCTCGCGTGGAGAAAGTGCCTTCCGGCAAGCGCATCAATCCGAACCAGACATGCACCAGGGAAGGCGCCCAGCCGAGCTTGTGCGCAATGGTGAAGCACTGCTTGAAATGCAGTTGCTGACGCTCGTCCGTAACGTATATGATCCGTTCCGGTGCGAACTCTTCCATGCGCTGCTTGATGGTGGCCAAATCACTGGTAGCGTAATTGTACCCGCCGTCGCTTTTCTGCACGATGCACACCGGCATGCCTTCCGCCTCCAGTCGCACGACTTGGGCGCCTTCACTCTCCTCCGCCAACCCCCTGTCACGCAACAACTGCACGACCGCGCCCAACTGATCACGGTAGTAGCTTTCGCCTCGCGCCAGATCGAATGTGACGTTGAGTCGGTCATAAATGGGTTCAAACGACTGCATACTCAAATCGATAAATTGCTGCCACAAGGCGAGATTCTCCGCATCGCCTTGCTGCAGCTTGACCAGCTCGCGCCGGGCCGCCGCCAACCACTCCTCATCCGCGCGGGAACGTTCATAGCTCTTGACATAAAGCCGTTCCAGCTCTTCCACCGGCTGTTCGCGCAGGCGGTGCTCGTCACGGAAATGGCGGTAGCCCATAATCAATAAGCCGAACTGCGTGCCCCAATCACCCAAATGGTTATCGGCCACCACGCGGAAACCGAGGAAGCGATGCAACCGGTCCAGCGCGTTGCCAATCACCGTAGAACGGATGTGTCCGATATGCATCGGCTTGGCCACATTCGGGCTGGAATAGTCCAGCACTACCGTGCGGCCGCGGCCAACAGCAGGCGTGCCCAGCGTGGAATCGTTTTCCATGACTATCAGCCATTGCGCCAACGCGGTGCTCGTCAGTCGGATATTGATAAAGCCCGGGCCGGCTACTTCCACATCCTCTATCCCATCGCGCTTTGGCGCCGCGGCAACCCAGCGTTCCGCGATGTCACGGGGCTTCATCTGCAGAAGCCTGGCCAACCCCATGGCTGCATTGCACTGATAGTCGCCGTTCCGTTCGTCGGCCGTGGCGGTCACACCGATCCGGCCCGCCACAACGGCCTCCCCGGGAAACGCCTGTACAAACGCCTCCGTCAACCAGCGTTCCAGCTGCTCCTCAAAGATCATTGGTTTATCGTTCATCACCTTTTTGGGGTTGCCAATTTCAACAGGTCGGCTACATAGTGCGCGCGACGACTTAAGACGGCTATACTTTATTGAAGGAGATTCAAGATGGCCACCAAAAAGACCAGCAGCAAAAAAACGAGCGCCGCCAAAAGCGCAAAAGCCAAGGTGCCGACGAAATCAGCGGTAACCACCAAGAAAACCACTAAGAAGTCGGCACCGCGCAAGACCGTGCCAAAGCGGCCGACAACCGCGCCCTTAAAGAAGTTGACGCCCGAAGCGCGCTACAAAATGATCCAGGACGCAGCCTATTACCTGGCTGAGAAGCAGCACTTCCAAGCCGATCCGGTAGCCATCTGGGTCGAGGCCGAGGCCGAGGTGATGCGGCAACGGGGCAACTAACCCGGTCGTCTCACCGCATGGGGAGAAAGGCTGGGCCAACCCGTCAGGTCAGACTTCCATGACGTCGGTTTCCTTGGTCGCGAGCAGGTCATCAATTTGTTTGATATGCTCATCGGTCAGGCGCTGGATTTCCCCCAGCCCGGCGTCCCGGTCGTCCTCGGACAGGTTGCCGTTCTTTTGCAGATCCTTGATTAAGTCGTTGGCTTCGCGGCGGACATTGCGGATCGCCACGCGCTGATCTTCCGACATGCGTTTGGCCACCTTGATCAACTCCTTGCGCCGCTCCTCGCTCAACTCAGGGATCGGAATGCGGATCACACGCCCGTCGTTCATGGGTGTAATGCCGACATTGGCCGCCATAATAGATTTTTCAATCGCGGCCAGGGCGGATGGATCGTACGGATTAATCACGATTAAACGCGGCTCCGGTGTGGCAATCCCAGCCAGTTCCTTGAGGCGGGTAGCGGTACCGTAATAATCCACCGTTATATTTTCCACCAAACTGGGTGACGCCTTGCCGGTCCGCAACCCGTTAAATTCTTGATGAAGAAACTCCACGGACTTCTCCATTTTGTCTTCCGATTCCAACAGAATCTCATCCAGGCTTTCCATGAGCGTCCTCCCCTTTTTCACTGTCCTCCGCGCTCACCAACGTGCCGACCGGCTCGCCCTGCAAGACGCGGATAATTTCATCCGGTTTAAAGAAATTGAAAACGATTATCGGGATCTGATTTTCAAAGCACAAGGAAAATGCGGCCGCATCCATGACCTTGAGTTGTTGTTGCAGCGCCGACTTGTAGGAAACCGTAGCGTACCGGGTCGCCCCCGGGTGCCTTACGGGATCCGCAGAATAAATCCCGTCAACCTTGGTCCCTTTGATCAAGGCGTCGGCTTTGATTTCGCTGGCGCGCAGTGCCGCCGCACTATCAGTGGTAAAATACGGATTGCCGGTTCCTGCGCCGAAAATGACGATCCGGCCCTTTTCCAAATGGCGTAGCGCCCGCCGCAGGATGAACGGTTCCGCCACCGACGGCATGGCAATCGCTGTCATAACCCGGGTATGAACGCCGGTCTTCTCCAGCGCCGACTGCAGCGACAAACTGTTAATCACCGTGGCCAGCATCCCCATGTGATCGCCCGTGGTCCGGTCGATGCCGCAATTTTCACTGGTCAACCCGCGAAAGATGTTGCCCCCGCCAATGACCACAGCTATTTCGACCCCCATTTCCCGCACCTTTTTCAATTGCCGGGCGATATTACCCAGCACCGCCGGATCCAGCCCGCCGCCCTTTGCCGGATTCTGCAAGGCCTCCCCGCTTAGTTTCAGCAGCACGCGTCGGTAGGGCAACGATGAACTCATAAGCCGATCCCTTTTACAAATTTGCCGTCCTTTTGCAATAATTTTCCGTCCAGATACAAGGCACCACCCCGGCGCAGATCCTTAATCATGTCCCAGTGTAAAGCCGACCGGTTCCGGCCACCGGTTTCGGTATAGGATTGACCCAGGGCCAAATGGATGGTGCCCCCGATCTTTTCATCGAACAGAATGTTCTTAATAAACTTGGTGATTCCGTAATGCGTACCGATTCCAAGTTCCCCCAGTCGTCGAGCGCCGGGATCCATGTCCAGCATACGAAGCAGGAACGCCTCATTTTTTTCCGCCGACGCATCCACGACCCGGCCCTGCCGAAAAACCAAGCGGATGCCGCTAACCTCGCGCCCCGCATGAACCACGGGATAGTCGTAGGTGATGTGTCCGTTGGCCGAGTTTTCCAAGGGGCCGGTAAATACTTCGCCGCATGGCATATTGTGTTTGCCGCAGGAATTGATGAACGTGCGGCCTGTGATGGCCAGCGTCAAATCCGTATCCGGCCCGACGATACGGATCTGGCTACCGCGCTGCAAGCGTTGCACCAGCTTCTGCTGCCGCCGTTCCTGCTCGCGCCAGGCCCGCAGCGGGTCGGGCTCGTCGGCCCGGCAGGCCGTATAGACAAAATCCGCAAAGGCATCGGTGGCCATGTCCGCATCCTGGGCGTAGGCCGCCGTGGGGTGCAGCGTGAGCACCCACTTCTTCTTCAGCACGATCTGGCGCAAGGTCCGGGTGGCTTGCGCCACGCGCGCCTGTCGCTGCGGGTCGACAGCGCCTAAGGCCCGCGTGTTGGTAGCCCCCATGATACGGATAAAACCCGCCGCCTGGCGAGCGATGGCTCGCTCTAAGGGATTAACTTCGTCCAAGTGGTGCGCCCGGCCATACTGCAGCCCATTGACACCGCAGGTCTCAGGCACGATCCGCACCGACGGATAGGCACCTGCTCGCAACAACTGTTCGTGCGCCGCCACCACCAACGGCTCGGCCGCCACCGGGCCGTCTATCATGACTACTTCACGGGACTGGGCCGCGACGCTATAGTGCACCAGCACGCGGGCATGATGTTGAATGCGCTCGTCCAATTACTGCCCTATCTCACCGATGATGGAGACGAGCGGCAGGAACAAGGCAATGACGATCGTGCCCACCACCAACGCCAGGAATACGATCAACAACGGTTCGATCACCGAAGTTAAACCCGCTACGGTGTTGTCGACTTCATCATCGTAGTTGTCCGCAATCTTCATCAACATCTCCGGCAGCTCACCGGTTTCCTCGCCCACTTCCACCATGCTGACCACCATCGGCGGGAAAACACCACTGGCTTGAATAGGCGGTGCAATGTTTTCCCCCTCTTTGACGGCGTCATGAATCCCATTGACGGCCCGGGCAATCACCTCGTTTCCGGCGGTATCGCGCACAATGTTGAGCGCCTGCAGCAGCGGCACCCCGGAGGTCATCAAGGTTCCCAGCGTACGGGTAAAGCGGGCAATGGCCGTCTTGCTAAGCAGCACACCGAACAACGGCAGGTGCAACTTCGTCCAATCCACAATATAACCGCCGTAGGCTGTCTTGCCCGCCAGTTTGATCAAGACCACGAAGATGCCAATCCCGATGATCAACGGGACGGAACGATTGGCAATCATATCGCTGGCGTTCATGACCGCCTGCGTCAAGCCCGGCAGTCCGCCTTCCCCAAGCAAATCGTCGAATATGGCCTCGAATTTAGGGATAATGACAATCATCAGGAAGGTTACAATACCGATGGCCATACACAGCACCACAATCGGATAAACCATTGCGCTCACGACTTTGTTCCGAATGCGCTGGGCCTTTTCCATGAACTCGGCCAACCGTTCCAACACTACGTCCATCACGCCACCGACTTCACCCGCCTTGACCATATTGACATACAACCGGTTAAAGATACGCGGATGCTGGCCCAAGGCCTCGGCAAACGTGCTACCCGACTGGACGCTTTCGACCACGTCGGTGGTCGCCCGCACAAGCAACGGGTGCTTCTCCTGTTTCAAAATCACCTGCAACCCGCGCATCAACGGCAATCCGGCATTGATCAATGTGGCCAATTGCCGCGTATAGGTCATCAATTGCTTCGATTTGACCCGCTGCAGAAAAGAGGGTAGCCGGATCTCAATATTCTTGCTACCGCCCCCCCCGCTGGCTTTCTTCGCCGGCGCGGCCTTGGATTTACCCACACCACCTTTCTTGGCGGTTCCGGCCTCTTCCACCCGGGTGGGAAACATCTGTTGCTCACGAATGGCCGCCAAGGCGGCACTTTGGCTCTCGGCCTCCACCGTGCCGCTTTGTTCCTTGCCCTTGGCGTCCATCGCTGTAAATGTATATGTTGGCATCTTGCTCGCTCCTGTCGCTCAGTCCCGTTCCCGCTGTGGATTCAGGTGTATTTCAGCACTTCCTCTACGGTGGTATACCCATCCAGTATGCAGCGAACCCCGTCTTCCCGCAATGTCCGCATGCCCAGCTCAACCGCTTTCTCCCGCAAAACCAGCGAAGGCTTACGTTCCGAAATCAATTTGCGAATGGGGTCGCTAATCCTGAAGTATTCGTAAATGCCCCGTCGTCCGCGGTATCCGGTATCGTTGCATTTGGTACACCCGGCACCGAAATAAAAGGACTGTCCTTGCATTTGGTCACGCGTTAATCCCAGTTGCTCCAGTACATCGTCCTCGGGATCATAGGCGGTGCGGCACTCCTTGCAGATGGTGCGCACCAACCGCTGGCCAAGCACCGCTTCCAGCGTGGAGGAAATCAAGAAGGGTTCCACCCCCATGTCAATAAGCCGGGTAATCGCCCCAGCGGCGTCGTTGGTATGCAGCGTGCTGAACACCAAGTGCCCCGTCAGCGACGCTTGAACCGCGATTTCCGCGGTTTCCAAGTCGCGGATTTCCCCCACCATGATGGTGTCGGGATCTTGTCGCAGAAAGGCGCGCAAGGTGCGGGCAAAGGTCAAACCGATCGCCTCGTGCATGGGAACCTGCACCAAGCCGTCGATTTCATACTCCACCGGATCTTCCGCCGTCAGCAGTTTCGATTCGATACTGTTCAACCGCCGCAGGGCGGAGTACAGCGTTGTAGTCTTGCCGGAACCGGTCGGCCCCGTCACAATCATGATGCCGTTCGGCTTTTTGATGTCGTTGCCGAAATTCTCAAACACATCGTCAGGGAATCCCAGATTTTCCAGATCCAGGGAAACCACCGCCCGGTCCAGTACGCGCAACACGACGCTTTCGCCGAACTGGGTAGGCAACGTGGACACGCGAAAATCAATGGTGCGGCCAGCCACGTTCAATTGGATGCGGCCATCCTGCGGCAAGCGGCGCTCGGCAATGTTCAAGCCGGAAATCACCTTGATCCGCGACGTAACCGGCAAGGCCAGATGCTTCGGCGGCGGCGCCATTTCATACAGGGCCCCATCGACGCGATAGCGGATTTTGAACTCGTTTTCGAAGGGCTCAAAGTGAATGTCCGAGGCGCGATCCTGCACGGCCTGGTACAGCACCAGGTTAACAAAGCGCACCACCGGGGCCGCATTGGCCGCGGATTCAATTTCATAGACGTTTTCATCGCCCTCGCCGACTTTCATGATGTCGCCGGCATCCTCCAGCTCATTCTCCAGCGCGGAGAGCATCTCGCTCACCGATTCGCTTTCATCGCCGTAATAGCGCTGCAGCGTGTTCTTGATATCGGTCTCGCGCGCCACCTTGAACGAGGCATCGCGGGTTAAAACGAACATCAGCTCGTCCACCACCTCCGGCCCCAGCAAGTCCGACGTCGCCAGGACCACGGCGTTACTGTCCGCCTCCAGCGGCACCACATTGTACATGCGCGCCACGCTGGCCGGCAGCGACCGGGCCACCTCCGGCGCGATCTCCACCGCCTTGATGTCGATGACCTCCGTCCCGAGATGCCGGGCAATCAATTCCAGTAGTTGCTCTTCGCGCAACAGCTCCATATCGAGTACAATCGTCCGCGTAGGGCGCCCGGTGCGCTCATGCTCCTCCTGGATTTCGCCCAATTGACTGGCATCCAGCAGGCCTTCCTGATGAATTTCTTCCAGCAATGAATCTTTGAACTGCATATCAACCATGACGCACCTCTCAGCGGGATTTCCGTTTCCCCTCCTCCAGTTTCTCAACCAGCGCACTGGGATTGTCCGCCAGCCGCACCATGTGCTCAAAGGAGATGGCCCCCTCGTTGTACAACGCCAGCAAACTGGCGTCCAACGTGACCATGCCCATGCGCCCACCGGTCTGAATATCCGATGTGATGCGATAGGTCTTGCCGTCGCGAATCAGCGACCGAATCGCGTCGGTGGCAATCATGATCTCGAAGGCCGCCACCCGACCCGGCCGATCAGCGCGCGGCAGCAGCACCTGCGAGATCACCGCCGCCAACGTCGCCGAAAGCTGAATGCGCACCTGCTCCTGCTGATTGGTCGGGAAGGCATCCACAATCCGGTCCACCGTGCGCGCGGCGCCCGTGGTGTGCAGCGTGGCAAAAACCAAGTGCCCCGTCTCCGCCGCCGTGATGGCCGCCGCCATGGTCTCCAAATCACGCATCTCCCCCACCAGAATCACATCTGGATCCTGACGTAACGCGGCGCGCAACGCCAAGCTGAAGCTCTTTACATCGTCTCCGACTTCGCGCTGGGTAATGATGCTTTTGTTGTGTTCATGGAAATATTCGAGCGGATCCTCGACCGTGATGATGTGGCTGTCACGTTCGCTGTTGATGACGTTGATCATACTCGCCAAGGTCGTCGTTTTACCGGACCCGGTCGGCCCCGTCACCAGAATCAAGCCGCGCGGCCGGAACAAAAGATCCTTCACCTGCGGCGGCAACCCGATGTCTTCCAGCGTCATCAGTTTGGAGGGAATCTGGCGCATCACGATTCCGTAGTGCCCCTTCTGCCGGAACACGCTGACACGGAAGCGGGCCAAGTCCTTGAATCCGAAACCGAAATCGGTGCCCCCCACATCGTTCACCCGCTTCAGGTGCCCTTCTTCCGTCACCTCGCGCATGAACCGTTCCGTGTCCTCGGGTGTCAAGGGCGCCGACTCCAGCGGGTGCATCGCCCCGTTGATGCGCAGGACCGGTGGGGTGCCTACCGCCAAATGCAGGTCGGATGCGTTTTCATCCACCACCAACTGCAGCAGATCTTCTATCTTGATGTGAGCGCTCATAGCAAACTGTCTCCCGCCGTCACCCGCAGCACTTCCTGCAGGGTCGTCATGCCGGCCACCGCCTTGCGCAACCCGTCCTCGCGCAAGGTGCGCATCCCCAGCTCCCGGGCTTTACCGCGCAGTTCGGATGCGGTGACCTGTTCATAGATCATGTGCCGGACTTCATCGTTGATGATGAAAATTTCGAACAAGCCCCAGCGGCCTTTATACCCGGTATGATTGCAGTCGTTGCAACCGGCCCCCTTATATAACTTGGCCTCGCGCACCTGCTCCGCATAGGGGCCCAACATCCGCAGCTCATTGTCCGCGGCCTGATACTCTTCCTTGCAGGTCGGGCACACCTTGCGCACCAACCGCTGGGCCATGATGGCCCGCGTGGAAGAGGCGACCAGAAACGGTTTCACCCCGATATCCATCAAACGCGTAATGGCACTGGGCGCGTCGTTGGTGTGCAGGGTACTGAAAACCAAATGGCCCGTCAGCGACGCGTTAACCGCGATCTCCGCCGTTTCCATGTCGCGGATTTCGCCGATCATGATGATGTTCGGCGCCTGGCGCAAAATGGAGCGCAGTGCCGCCGCGAAGGTCAAGCCGATGTCCGAACGGACGTGCACCTGATTAACGCCCGCCAACTGGTACTCCACCGGGTCCTCCACGGTAATAATCTTGCGATCCGGCTTGTTGATCTGGTTCAAACAAGCATATAATGTCGTGGTCTTTCCCGAACCGGTCGGCCCGGTGACCAGCATGATGCCGTCAGACAACCCAATCAACCCTTCAAATGTGCGCTGATCATCGGACAAGAAACCCAATTGCGGCAGGCCCAGCATCAACCCTTCCTTGTCCAGAATACGCATGACGATGCTTTCGCCGTGACTGGAAGGAATCGAAGAGACCCGCAGATCAAGGTCACGCCCCATGACGTTGATCTGGATACGGCCGTCCTGCGGCACTCTTTTTTCCGCAATACTCATATTAGACATGATTTTCAGGCGGCTGATGATGGCCGATTGCAAGCGCTTGGGAGGACTTTCCACCTCATGCAAGACGCCGTCAATCCGATAGCGGATGCGGAACTTCTTAGCCATCGGTTCCAGGTGAATGTCCGAGGCGCGGTTGCGAAAGGCCTCCAGAATAATCAAGCTCACCAGTTTGATGATCGGCGCATCGCTTTCGCTGACTTCCACATCCTCACCGATCAGGTCCTGCATCGCGGTGGTCGGCACCTCAACCGAACCTTCCGTGATCTCCTCCAGCATGGTTTCCATAGCCCCCATCTGAGCCTTTGGATAATACTGGCTGAGGGCCGCCGCGATCTGCTCCGCCGGGGCCACCGCCCCCTCAACGTTGCACTTCAGGACGTACCGCAATGAATCCAGCGTCTCAACGTCAAGCGGATCACTAATGGCCACCGTTAAGGTGTTGTCCATTTTGTAAGCCGGCACCACCTTATAACGGTGCGCCACATCCGCCGGTACCGCGTCAATGACATCCTGGGGAATATCGTGACGGGCCAAGTCGATGATATCCATGCCGAACTGATTGGCGAGCGCTTTCAGTATGTCGGTCTTGTCGGCGATCCCGTCGCGGGCCAGGATATCCACCACATCCTTGTCCTCTTCCTGGGCAGTCCGCAGCGACGCTTCCGCCTGCGTATGGTCTATCAACCCAACGCTCTCGAGGATCTCGACAATGTAATCGTCATTCGCTGTCAATTGTGCCTGCTCCCTCCCCCACCTGTAAGTTCAAACACCATAACGGTACGCTGACCCGGACATTCTTGTCAATTGGAGAAAGGCAACATTGGAGAAAGGCTCAGCCTAAGGTCTGGTGCCCGCTTGCCCCCATCACGACATCCGGTTATAGTCGGATCGTAATGAGGGGTTGTTATCTATGAATGCTGCATTTTTTGGCGCCAACTGGCCGTTGGCCGACATGCTCTTTTCCTTCCGCGAGAGCAATATCGCCGGGAAAGTCATCGTATTGTTACTGTTCGCCGGGTCCATTTACGCGTGGACCATCATGGTGACGAAGTACCTGGAATTGCGACGGGCTGGTGCGGCTACCCGCCGGTTCCTGCACACGTTTCGCAAACAAACCGACCCGCTGGCGATTTTCCTGCGCCAGCAGAAGTTTGACGACAGCCCGCTGTTCGCCATCTATGAAAATGGCTGCTACTCGTTAGGGACGGAGCTGGAGGCGCGGGGCCATACCCGGGATGACCTGTTCAGCGGCCACCCGGACAACGATGCCCACCGCCTGACCCCGCACCAGTTTGAAGGGATCCGCAACCTGACGGAGCGCAATGTGGCGGATCAGTCACTGGTTATGGAGCGCCGCATGGGCTTCCTGGCGACGGCGGTCAACGCCAGCCCGTTTCTCGGCCTGCTGGGTACAGTATGGGGAGTAATGGAAGCCTTCACCGCCATGGCACTCGTAGGCCAAGCCACGCTCTCGGCCGTGGCCCCCGGAATCGCCGCCGCGTTGCTGACCACCGTCATGGGACTTCTGGTCGCTCTGCCGTCAGCGATCGGCTACAACCTGCTCGCCGGACAAATTAGCGAATTGCAGGTGCAAACCAGCAATTTTGCCAAGGAGTTCATCGACAAGATTCAAACCCAATTCCTGCTAACCCGTTAACCGCTGCACCTTACCATGTCCTTGCGCCCCACCCATACCACGCTGAAGCAGCTCAGCGACATGAACATCACCCCGCTGATGGATCTTACCTTCATTCTGCTGATTACCTTCATCATCACCTTTCCGCTGATCGAACAGGGCATTCCGATGGACTTGCCGCAGGCCGACGCCCAGGAAATCGACGAGGAACAAGCCCGCACCATCAGCGTAGACCGCGTCGGCACAGTCTACCTGGATGACATGGAGATTACGCTGGAACAATTGGCCCGGGACATGGACGTGCTGGCTGCCGTCGATCCGCACACGACGGTGCTGGTACGCGCGGACGAGGCCATCGCGTATGGCCGGGTGATGGAGGTCTTGAAGATCCTGACGGATGCCCGGATCGCGCGCATGGCGCTGGTAACGGCACCGGAGCAGCCATGAGCGCAGCGGCCGAAGCGCGCTTCCGCCGGATTTTCTGGATGACCGCCGGTATCCATGCCGCCTTGATCGCCGGCCTCCTGTTCTATTCAGTGGTGCGACGATGGTGGGCCCGGCGCACCCCGCGCGAAACGGTAACCTTTGTATCGCTGCACACCCCGGCGGTGGCGGAACCGCCTGCCCCTGCCCCACCCAGCCCCACGCCA
>SLLF01000153.1 GCA_007134175.1 Kiritimatiellia bacterium
CACTGGCCCTTCGCCGGGCGCGCATCATGCATCAAAACGATATGACCCAGGAGGCGGTTGATACGCTGAACCTCTATGCGCGTCTCTTCCCGGACAACCCCGAAATCTTATTGGCGCAGGCGGAGCTGCTACATGCCGAGACCGGTACGGCCGAGGCCCGCCAGTTGGCAGAGCGGGTGTTGGCTCGCGATCCGGGTAACTTGGACGCCTTGACCATGTTGGTTCGCTGGTCGGAAACACCAACCGAGCGGATGCACTATCTCGACCTCATGGCAAAAAATTCACTGACAACGGGGGGACAAGTAGCGCTCGGCAACATGATCTGGCGCCATGACCTGCTAAGCATTCCCGAGGCCCACGCGCTCCGTCGCTTAGTTGAAAGAATTTACAAGGAAACATCCGATGAACGCGTGCGACGGCTTTATGCCCTGCTACGGCTGGCTGAGCCGCAGGTCACCGAGGACTTCACGACGGGTGCGCTGTCCGGACAGTGGTGGGTCCAGGGCGGAGGCCCTCGTGCCGCCGATGACCGTATTCAACTGCGGCCCGATGCCGGTCGCACGGAAGTCAGTTTGCGTCTGCTGGGCTCGGAACGGCTGCGCGACAGCTTTATCGAAACCACTTTGACCGAATGGAACGGTTCGATCTGGCTGTATGCCCGTCGTACCGCCGACCAAATGGTCCGCTTTGGGTTCGAGAATTCGCCGGACCAATTCCACTTGCAGATCTGGCGGGACGGCCGCACCGTCGTTAATGAAATACGCAACCCGGGTGTGCCGACCGATGTGCCCCTCACCCTGCGACTCGAAATGCGTGGTGATGGATTGATGGGCTACGTCAACGGCCGCCCGTTGTTCGACGCCGCCATTGCGGCCCCGTCGGACTTATGGCTCGGGTGGACGGGAATGGCGGCCTTCGACCCTGACCGCGGTCGCGCACACGCCACCCTCGATCAGTTATCCGCCGGGGCATTGCCCCTGCGCATAGCGCTCTTGCCATCCTACGCCACGTCCCATGACTTGGATGCGCTGCTCGACGCCCTGCGCCCCCATACGCCCCGCTTGACCGACGTTGCGCCACGTTTCTTCACGGTGCGCCCCAACGGGGAATGGGTCACCCATCAGGATAATCACCATCGCTTGGTTCGCCTCTTCGCCCGCTTTAACCGGCTGCGGTTCATCCCGGTGATTGAGTTCCAATCGAGCCGGGTCGAGGCGCTGGCCGGCTTGCGCCAGCGCTTGCAGCAGCAACGCCTGGACGGCGTGGTACTGCTGTTGAACGAGACGCCGGGTGAGGAATGGCTGGCGGCGCTGCATGAGGAATTGGCACTGGCGCGGTTGGATGTGCACCTTCTGGTGCAGGATGAAACCGAACAGATATTCCACAGCCACCCACTCGGTACGGCCCAGGATCTTTACCACGGGGAAGGCGATGCCCCGTGGCTGCTGCCGCGGCTCTCCGGATCGTTACGCGACCCGGCTTTCGGGCGGGCGATCGAGAATTGGCCGCGAAACGATCCGCTCGTGCTGGACCTCTAACGGCTAGCCCGCATTTCTCACCAACTTCGTAGCGAGAGCGTGGAGAGTACGGCAGAGCGGGTGCGCGGCGCAGGGCGGCGGGCGACAGTGTGTTGAAACACATTGAGGTCGCCGCGCAAGTCGCGTGCCCGATATGACGTGCTGTCCGCGCTCGGAGTAGATGGCTGGTGAGAAGTGCGGGCTAGCCTACAACCCCCAGATACGCGCGAGCATTTCCGTCACCAGCAAGTCGGCACCGGCCCGGTTCAGATGAATGCCGTCGCGGTCGCGAATATTCAGCGGCATGCCGTTGGCCTGAATGACGTAGGCCGTATACGTGCCAGGCGTGCGGCTGAGCACCGACCGGGTCTCCTGAAAGGTTACTTGCGGGCGGGCGGCCGCTTCGGTACGGATAAGTTGATTGATGCTTTCAATGTCCTGTTGCAAGTGGGTATCCCGCACATCCGGCAGCTCAAGCCAATGGATCTGTGTCGCTCCTCCCTCCAGCAGGATATCCATGGCGCGCCCGATCCGGGCCCCATACTCTGTTTCCCAGGCAGCCGTCCGGGTCTGTACCACCTCGTTGCCGTCTGTCTGCATGGGCTGGTTGTCGTTGGCTCCCATCATAACCAGTACCAATCCTGGCTGCCGTTCCGCCACCAACTGCTCGATGCGCACGTGCCAATCGAACACATCCAACCGTGCCAGTCCGGAACCGATCCGGGTGAACGAGGCGGCCTGAAAGCCCGCATGCCGGCCCAGCTGCCGCTCAAACGAGCGCGCCACCGCCTGCATGATGGAATCGCCTAGAATTAATACATCTTTCGGCGCCTCCTGCCCCAGCGCCACCGCCGGACCCAGCGCTAGCAGGCCCACCAGCGCACCCATACAGGCTATGCTCATTCCCTGCCGCGTGTTTCGTGCTTGCATACGTGTCTCCTCCCGTTAAAAATGATAGGTCACACCTGCGTTCATGTGCCATTCCCGATAATCCGGCAGGCGGTTGTGGGAAATCTCACCGGTCAAAGTCCAATGGTGCTTCAACCGTATTCGAGTCGACGCGTACAATCCGAGCACCGGCTCCCAGCCGTCACTGGCGGGTTCCTCGCCGGGATCGAAGCGCAGGCGCCGCGCCCGCTCCACGCTTTCCGCGAAAGCCGCCCGCGCCTCAGGCCGGCGCGATTGCCGCCCGACGCCCACGCGTATACCCGCATTGTAATAGATCCGCATGTAGTGCTGGCGCAGTACGGCTTCGACAAAGTAACGATGCAGCTGGTACGGCGTCCAGTAGTCCAACCGTTCCTCGTCCGAGGTGGCGTAGCTGTACCGCAACCCCAGATGCAAACCCACTCGCTCCCACACCAACCATTGACTGGCCAGCGTATAGTGCGTCCGATCATTGCCGTCCGAGAAATCGTACCACACCCCAGCCAGCCATAAGTCCCACCAGTCCCGTATTTTCAGTATCCCGTTCGCGGCGAACATCTCGTGATAGATCTCTTCGGTAACGGAAAACGCCGATTCCACCGCATCGCGTTCATAGCGGAAATAGGTGTCCAGCAAGACGTGCGGCTTGAAAAAGCCCTCGAAGGCGTAAGCGAATAAATCCCAGTCGGCGTCCTTGGAAAACCGGCGCTCGGTCCCCTCGGCCGCCAGCAAGGCGCGGTCACTCAATACGTAGGCCCCGCGCAACCCTAAGTGCCGCTCATCAACCCGGAGGTTCAGGCGTGGCTGCGGGATGCCGTTCACGGCCGGCTGCCGCGTGTCTTGTTTCAGCCGTCCGCGACCGCCGTGCGCCTCGACCGTCAGGCGCGGCGTGATGTTAAGACCGCCCTGCAGTTGCTGGAACCAATTGCGCCGACCCAGGTTGTCACGGAAATAGCGCATATTGGCCCCGATATAGGGGTCACGCGGTTCGATTTCGAATGTCCGGCGCCGGGCGTCTTCCGCAGCGGTGGGCGCCGCAAATCGCCGCGCCATCCGTTCCTTGACATATTTTTCCGCCTCGGCCTGCGAGGGTTCGGGGTAGCCGGCTTCCGCGAGGTTTGCCAAGGCTCGCCGCGCCCTGAATACCTTACCCGCCAGTGCGGAAAACTCCGCGCGCATACGCTCGGCCAACAGGACCGGGTGGTTTTCCAGCACCTGTGCCAATGCTTCATCCCCTTCCGCCGAACGGTGCAACTCATGCCGCTGATAGAGGAACGGATGGTCCCCGGCAACGGCATGGCCGAAGGGCGACTGGATAAAGCCCGTATCGAAATGCGCTGCGGCCGTGGCGAGGTTCAACGCAATCGCCCCGGGCATGTTGCTTTCATTCTCCTGCCCGATTTCACCGAACGGATACGCCACCGACGTGCCGATATCCGGATCGGAGCCCAAATGGCGCTGCAATAATTCCTGGCTGCGGGGATAGTCGAACCTCAGGCGCTCGGTAAATTCCTCGGGGGTCTCCAGACGATTCTGGTCGGCCAGCCACAGCCGGTTGGCCAGCGGTCGCCCAAGATAGCCATCGTCC
>SLLF01000173.1 GCA_007134175.1 Kiritimatiellia bacterium
ACCGGCATGCCCGGCGGCATCGCCATACCCCATGGCAAATGTGGGGCCGTTGATCGGCTGGCGGTGGCGATTGGATTACATCGTTCCGGCGTGGACTTCGAAGCCATGGATGGTCAGCCCACACATTTCGTGGCCATGTCGTTGGCTCCAGACAACCGAAGTGGACCTCACATCCAGTTCCTGGCCGACCTCAGCCGCAAATTGTCCGATCCGATAATCCGTCGGGAATTGGCGAAGGCTACCAATGCCGAACAGGTCATCGACTTGCTCACCCGACCGGACCCGAATCCTTAGTAGCACCGGTCATTCGGGGGTATATGGATTTCTGGTTTCGGGTGTGAGCAGGGCCTCTGGATCGTTCAGGCTGGAAACGGCAGTTCGGCGAGTTCAGAAGGCAGATTAAAGGCGAAAGACAAGGGGGACTCAGGAGACGAGGTTTCCACCCTGAAACCTGACACCATTGCTCTCAAACGAGGAAAAATGTCGATAAATGTCGGTTGACCGGTACCGGATAGTTGTGTAAGGTCTCCACCAATGAACGGTTGCGTTGCGCCCGACCGGTGCAGCGGCGCAGGCATTTTTTGAGCGCGCTTGCTCATTTCATCAAGAGATAACTACGAAGGAGAGGTATATATGTCAGTCAAAGTAGGCATAAACGGTTTTGGTCGCATTGGTCGCCTGGTATTCCGGGCGGCAGTCGAGAATCCGCAGGTGGAAGTCACGGGAATCAATGACCCCTTCATTGACCTGGACTATATGGTGTACATGCTGAAGTATGACACCGTGCACGGGCCGTTCAAGGGCACGGTAGAGGTCCGGGACGGCAAGCTGGTAGTCAACGGGCAGGCCGTGGCCGTGTTCGGCGAGATGGATCCGGCGCAGATCGCCTGGTCCAGCTGCGGTGCCCAATATGTAGTGGAATCGACTGGGGTGTTCACCACCACGGAAAAGGCCAGCGCTCATTTGAAAGGCGGCGCGACAAAGGTGGTTATTTCGGCGCCTTCATCCGACGCCCCCATGTTTGTCATGGGCGTCAATCAAGACCAATACAGCCCTGACATGAAGGTGGTCTCCAACGCCTCCTGCACCACCAACTGCCTGGCACCGCTGGCCAAGGTCGTGCACGACAACTGGGGCATTGTAGAAGGGTTGATGACGACGGTGCACGCAATGACGGCCACGCAGAAAACGGTGGACGGGCCCTCGAAGAAGGATTGGCGAGGTGGTCGAGCGGCCGCCCACAATATTATTCCATCGAGCACGGGTGCGGCCAAAGCGGTCGGCAAAGTGATTCCCGACCTGAACGGGAAATTGACCGGCATGGCGTTCCGCATCCCGACCATCAATGTGTCGGTCGTCGACCTCACTTGCCGCCTCGATAAGCCGGCGACGTACGACGAGATCAAGGCGGCGATGAAGGCAGCGGCGGAAGGTCCCATGAAGGGGGTCATCAAGTACACGGAAGACTTGGTCGTCTCGTCCGATTTCATTGGCGAGACCTGCACCTCGGTCTTTGACGCAGATGCCGGCATTGCCCTGAACGACACGTTTGTCAAGCTGGTGGCGTGGTATGACAACGAGTGGGGCTATTCCAATAAATTGCTGGACCTGGTCACTCACATGGCGCAGATCGACGGCAACTGAACGAACACCGTATCAACGGCAACGGTCGGACGGGACATTCCCGTCCGGCCAGCACACCACAGGGGAATGCCATGGACAAGCGAACCATTCGCGATGTAGACGTCAGGGATAAACGGGTGCTGATCCGGGTGGACTTTAATGTGCCGATCAAGAATGGTGCCGTGGTCGACGATACGCGGATACGGGCGGCGCTACCCACCATCCAGCATGCGTTGGCTGGTGGAGCCAAGGCGGTTGTCCTGCTGAGCCACTTGGGACGCCCCTCCGGCAAAATGGATCCGGCATTCACCTTGAAACCCGCGGCGGACCATTTAGCCCAATTGATTGAAGCACCCGTTGCGTTTGCCCCCGAATGTGTAGGCCCGGAGGTTGAGACACGTCTTAACGCGCTACCGAGCGGTGGCGTGCTGGTTCTGGAAAACGTTCGCTTCCATCCCGAAGAAGAAGGGAAAGTGAAACTGCCCGACGACGCAGACGACGCCAAGCGGCAACAGGCCAAAGCCGATATGAAGCGGCGACAAGAGGCTTTCGCCAAAGCACTGGCGGCTTGGGGCGATATCTATGTCAATGACGCCTTCGGGACCGCCCATCGCGCCCACGCATCCACCGCTTTGATTACCCGGTTTTGTGACACCAACGTAGCGGGCTTCTTGATGGAGAAGGAAATCGGCTTTATGGGCCAGGCGCTGGCACATCCGGAGCGGCCGTTTGTAGCTATTATTGGGGGTGCTAAAATCACGGGGAAAATAGATGTGATCACCAATCTGCTGAGCAAGGTCGACGCGCTACTGATCGGTGGCGGTATGGCCTACACCTTCTATGCGGCCAAGGCATTGCCGGTCGGCAAGTCGTTGGTGGAGAAAGATAAAATAGATTTGGCCCGTAATATCATGGAGAATGCCGAAGCGGCTGGCGTCAAACTTTATCTGCCGGTAGACCATGTGATTGCCGACGACTTCAGCGCCGAGGCCCAAACGGAAATTGTGGGCGAAGAAGGAATCAAGGAGGGTTGGATGGCCTTGGACATAGGTCCGGAAACCATCGAGGTCTACGCATCCGAAATTGCGGCGGCAAAGACGGTGATCTGGAACGGGCCGATGGGTTGCTTTGAGATGGCCCCGTTTGCCCGCGGCACTATGGCCGTTGCCCAAGCGGTGGCCGATACCGATTGCGTCAGCATTATCGGCGGCGGTGACAGCGTCAGCGCGGTCAATGCCTCCGGCTTGGCGGATCGGATGACGCACATCAGCACGGGGGGGGGGGCCAGTCTGGAATTTTTGGAAGGCAAGGAACTGCCCGGTGTCGCAGCACTGGATGATTGTTAAGAGGAGTATCATTCCAAGCCAGCTTGAGAACAAAGGAGCTATATTATGAGAAAACCCATTGTAGCGGGTAACTGGAAAATGAACAAAACCGTGGCCGAAGCGCAGGCGCTGGTGGCGGATATCAAGCGGGATCTAGCCGAGTGCAGCGGCGTGGACGTGGTAGTATGCCCGCCGTTTACCGCACTGGCGGCGGTGAGCGAGGCGATTACCGGCAGCCAACTGGATCTAGGCGCACAGAACATGCACTGGGAAGGTAGCGGTGCCTACACGGGTGAAATCGCGCCACCGATGCTGCGTGAACTGTTCTGCCATTATGTCATTCTAGGCCATAGCGAACGCCGTGAATATGCTGGGGAAACCGACGCTATCGTGAACAAGAAACTCAAGGCCGCCCTGGCGGCGAATCTTCGCCCGATTGTCTGCGTGGGCGAACAGCTGGCTGATCGCGACGCAGGGCGGACCGAAGCCGTAGTTGAGCAGCAGCTACGGGGTAGCTTGGCCAACTGTTCCGCCCGCGAGTGGACCGATGTGGTGGTGGCCTATGAGCCGGTCTGGGCGATCGGCACCGGACGTACCGCGACGCCGGATCAAGCCCAAGAGGTTCACGCCTTTATACGATCGGTGATTCGTGATTTGGCTGATGATTCCATTGCGCAAACAGTACGGATCCAGTATGGTGGCAGCATGAAGCCGGCTAATGCTGCGGAACTGATCAGCCAACCGGATATTGACGGTGGGCTGATCGGCGGGGCGGCGCTGGATGCGGCGTCGTTCGTTGCCATTGTGCAAGCGGCGCTGTGAGCGGATGGCCGGAATGAATAAAATCAAGGAGTGACCGCTGATGATGGCCTTACGCGTACTGCTGTTTACGATTGAAGTGATTTGCTGCCTGCTGTTGATTGGGATTATTCTCATTCAGAAATCAAAGGGCGGCGGATTGGGGCTGGCGTTTGGCGGTGGAGGAACGGAGTCCTTGTTCGGGTCCAGAGCGGGCAATGTCTTGACGAAAGCCACCATTATTTTGGCAATCGTTTTTATGGCCAACACCGTGGCGCTGGCC
>SLLF01000215.1 GCA_007134175.1 Kiritimatiellia bacterium
AATTCTGGCTGATCATCAGCATGCGGCGGCGACGCCGGGCGGCCGCCACAACCTGCCGGGCGCTGGCCGAATCCGGGGCAAAGGGTTTTTCCAGCAGCACATGCTTGCCGGCCCGCACGGCGGCCAACGCGACCGGAACATGGGCTCCAATAGCGGTGGTCACGAGCACCGCATCGCAGTCGCGTTGCACCAACGCGGTATCCAGCGATTCAAAACAGTCCTCGGCCTGAATTCCCGCCTGTTCCTGCGCTCGTTCCAACTGGGACGCATCACCATCCACATAGCCCACCGTTTTGACGGATTTAACCTCCGGCAGGACACGGGTGGCCCAGTTGCGGCCCCAGCGCCCCAGTCCGACTTGGATTAGTTTGATTGGCATAATGTCATACTCCTTCACGCATCATGGTCAATCCGCCCCTTACGTCGCCGTCGCGGCCAGGTCGAGCGGGCGATACCAGATATTACGGAACCGGACCACACAGCGATGATCCTGCAATTCCAAGGGACCCACCGGAGCATGGGGATAGTACGTGGCTACCTTCTTATGACGGGTAGGCCCAAGCAAGGCCCGGTGATACTGCACCAGGATACCGTTATGCAGGACCGACATGAAAGCCGGCCGCACCAGCTCCCCCTGATCGGAAAAGCGGGGCCCCCACCAGATGATGTCATAAGTCTGCCAATTCCCCGGCGGGCGGCACGCATTCACGAGTGGCGGATACTGGCCGTATACCGCACCGGTGGTGCCATCCGGGTACGTCGGGTTCTGGTAACAATCCAATACCTGGACTTCATACAGTCCCAGCAGGAACACGCCGCTGTTGCCGCGCCACTGCCCATCCCCTTCGGCAGGTGCCGCTGCCGTCCATTCCAGATGGAGTTGGCAGTCACCAAAAGATTCACGGGTACGAATATTGCCCGTGCCGGGCACCACTTCCATGTACCCGTCCTGCACCTGCCAGGATGGTGGTCCGCCATCCTTCTTTGACTGCCAACCCGACAAATCTTGTCCGTCAAAGAGGACCACCGCATCGGACGGGTGGGGGTCTGGATCCACCACCGGCGGCTGCGGCCGGTTTTCATCATGCACCCGGTAAGACGTTCCCGGCAATACGGGGATATCTTCCGATTGTCCGTTGTCAGCTTTCATACTGCGCTATCCTTTCGTTTTCGAGGCGCTTGCCAGCGCCGGTCTTAGGTTTCAGGTTTCAGTCCCCTGGATCATACCAGCGTTCCGGCGTATGCGCCAGGGCGCGGGGCAATCGTTCGTCCAGCCGGAATGGGACACTAGGCTGGCCGGGCGGTTGTTCATCAAGGTCGAGATCAAAACGGACAATGGCATCGAGATGCCCGTCCTCAGCCGGATAGGCGAACCGCGAAAGACGTACATGGATCGGCGATTCCATCGGCGGACGGCCGCGAGAGGTCACCGCTACCGTTTGATCGGGTTTCAAGTCACGGATGGAGCGATCAAATGCCGGATATCGCCGCGCCCGAACCAACCAGGGCAACGGGTCCGTCACCGCCTGCAAGCCCAGCAAGGGGCGCTCTACGCCCGCAGCCGCCGGGAGACAAAACGGCAAACTGCCCGCCAGCAGTATAAGGCCGGCCAAGACCGATTTTATCGAACGCACAGTAATCATCATCCTAATCCTCTCATCGTTATAGGCTGAGGCTCCTGCAATACCTTTCGTGGCATGGGCGTCCCGCCCATGAATCGAAGGCAAGATGCCCGTGCCACCCAGTGTGACTGGAGGTTATGCAAAAGCCTAGGTTATTCTTCGTCGGCCAGGGTCTCCGGGCCACGCCTGCTTTCCGCTGGAGCCGTCCCCGGTTCGCGCCGGAACTGGAGTCCTCCCCAAACGGCGTGCGAAGGGGTAATTTCCCGGCGCAAGGCAGCCAACTCATCAAATAACTGGTGGTAGCGGCGCACTTCAGACGCATTGCCTCCGGCCGCATGCTCCTTGGCTTCCAGCGTCTGGCGGAGCAGCTGGAACTGTTTCAGGCCGTTGTAGAGAAACCGTACGCGTGCCGCGGCCTGCTCGTCCGCGCCGGCCGCTTCTTCGGCTTTTGCCAGCAGCACAAAAGCCTGATCCATTCGCTCGTCCGTATAGAGGTAAGGCATGACGTCCCAGAAACGGGGACGTTGCCGCGACAGGTCGTGCTCGATCACGGCCTGCTCGAAGAGCCCGCCACCCAATCCATCGGGAAACTGACCCGCCCTGCCGTAGGGAAGGGCCATCCGGGTGGCAAACTGCGCCCAATAGTCAATGTACGCACGAATATAGGGCGCACCGTCGCCGAAAGCCGAAGCATACTCTTCCACCACCTCTTCAAGTGTCATTTCCGCCTCAGCTTCCGGGCGGATGATGAGTCGACGCGTCATCATCCGCCCCGTATCCGCTCACGTACCACCGCCCACGGAGATCCTTCGTTATCAATCCTTTAACAGGTTCGCGGGACAACCGCCCTTTCCTGATCCGGCGGCGACGAAGCGCCGCCCTCCACAAGAGCAGTGAAGCCAACTGGAGGGTGCCGGGCCTAAACCTACCCCTACTCAACATTCAATTAGCGTATCTCGTAATCGTAAGCCGTAATCGTCGCCCGTCATCGTCCACCGACCACCAAACCGATCCAAGGGGCAGCATTACAAATGGCTCCGCTGTAGCCGGGCGCGGTGAGCCCGGCTGGGCACGACCGACGCGCACATCAACAGATCAATCCCCGCTCGCCCGCGCCGGCTGGCCCCACCGTGGCCAGCTACAGCAGACCGGACAAACGCCGAGACTCCTCCTACTGCTACTCGTAATCGATCGATTACGAGTACGAGTACGATTACGATTAAGAGCAGGAACCTTCACCCCTCTCTTCCCATTCCGGCTAACGATTACGGGCGACAACTACGGATGACGAGGATTCATCCTTCATCCTTCCGCCTTCATCCTTCTCTTCCCCCTGGCGCGCCCGGCAGGATTCGAACTGGCAACCTGCTGATCCGTAGTCCAATGCGCTAAATAATCCGGACGTTGAGAACAGCATGCGCAAGCTCCACCGCTTCTTTCGCCTCTTTCTTCCCAGGCAACCCCTCTGGAAGTGACCCCGGAATAGCATCTGGATACCGCGTTGGGATATAGTAATCATCCAGAATCTGAGCCACATCGGGGGGCAACATCTCTTTATCTGCCGAAGACAGGCGTACCAGCAAATCAGCCAACGAATGCGTACGTGGTGGCGGCTCGTCGTGGTCGCGCTGAATCAAGGCTTTAAGATATTTTTCCACGGATTGATGCGCGTGGAAGCAAGCCTGAGAATATATGCCCTCCTTGAACAGCAATTCGGCCGTTCGCAAGTCGATACGGGCAAATTCAAGCCACCTGTTCATGTTTTCGTTCATAAACGGTCATCCCTTTTTTGCTGATCTCCTCGCGAACAAAGGGGCGACTTTTGCGCATCTTGCGGTACTCATCCGGCGTATATACGAGCACATCCATGCCCACCCTGGGCTGCAAAAGCTTTTTCATCTCTTTGAGACGATCCCAAAAATTCAAATCCGTATCCTGAATAACAACCATGTCCAGATCCGAAAACCCACTAATGTCACCCGACACGTAGGAACCAAATACAATGACGCTCTGGACCGTACGCTCATCAGACAGAATACGAAGGACGCGCTTGAGCTCCGACGTCAGTTGTTCCTTGCGGTTCATAAACGTGATCTCCAAATAACCCCTATCCATAAGGATACGGTAAGACGGATCCCTTACCACATAAACAGGACAACCACAACCTTGAATTCTTATGGTCAGCGTGCCCTGCCATGGAAGCGGAAAGTGTAATGAGATTTGCAGCACACCGCCCTTTCCAGATCCGGCGGCGACGAAGCGCCGCCCTCCACAAGAGCAGTGAAGCCAACTGGAGGGTGCCGGGCCTAAACCTATCCCTACTCAACATTCAATTAGCGTATCTCGTAATCGTAAGCCGTAATCGTCGCCCGTCATCGTCCACCGACCACCAAACCG
>SLLF01000081.1 GCA_007134175.1 Kiritimatiellia bacterium
AAGCAGCGATGAATTTTTTGTCAGAATAAAGGAGATAACCATGCGACGATATTTACTACATTCATTGACGGTGCTGGTGTTGGCTGCTGCCACTGCCTCGGCATTCGCCTCCGGCCCGCGGTTGCTGTTTCACGAATCGCTCGATGACGGCGCGTACGATGGCGTTGTCGGTCGCGCGGACCGCCGCGTGCTGCACGACGCCACCGGCCATGTCAATATGGAGCGCGGGACTTTTGCATTCTTCGTTCAGTTCGACGAAGGGCCGGACCAGCCCAATTGGTATGCCCAGTTGGGCGGTGTCGGCACACAGCTCGGTGAGGGGCACTACTTCAGCATCATGGGATTCGAGATGCTGCGCGACGATTTCCACTTCTCGTTCCTGGACGCGGGACGCTATGCGCAACCCCTGCGCCTGCCCCCGGTGTTTGGCCGGTGGCAGACGGGGGAATGGCGACATCTGGCTGCGGTCTGGGATCGCGACGAAGGCATTACAGTCTACGAAAACGGCGAGCCTGTCGCTTCCAACTGGGGCGACTATCGCTGGGCGTGGAACTTGCTGCCGCGGGCCGGGTCTATCCATGTGGGCGAGGCCACGCGGTTTGCCGTCACGGCCGGTTATGGCGGCCGTATCGGTTCGCTGCTGGTGGATGAGGTGCGCGTGTACGGCGAGCCGTTGACGAGCGGGCAGGTGGCGCAACTGGCGGCCGGCAAGGAACCGACGGGCGAGCCGATCGCTGTTACGCCGGCGGCGGAAAGGCGGGAACGCGACCTGGCGCGGCTGGGCTGGTCGGGCCCCAGTCGGGAAGCCTTGCCCGTGGCCGCAGCCGACGCTTTGCTCGGGCTGCATTTCGCGCGGGTGACCGGGGCAATGGACGCCAAGCGGCCGCAGGCGCAGGTGTTCGAGGGATTATCGCGCACCACCTGGCCCAAGATCTACTACGGTCCCTTCGTCAAGGGGCGTCACCTGGATATTGAGCTGGAAAACGGGGCCGTCTACGACCGTGTCCGTGCGTTTGTGCAGCGCCCGTTCCAAGGCGTGTTGGCCGCTGGCGCGCAGGCGGACTCCGATGCCACGGATGCCGCGGCACTTCCGCTGGAGACCGAACAGGCCACGTACTGGCACCGCCGGTTGCCGGCCGGACTGGCCGACGCGCCGGCGCTTTCGTTGCGCCGCCGCCAGGGTCAGCTCGGTCAGCTCGACTTCTACCGCGTCCAGCCCGGCGTGGCGTTGCCGGAAGCCGACCGGCGCCAGGTATACGCGTTGCACCAAGTGGAGCAATTCCCTGATCACGCATTGGGTCGCGCCCTTGTGCGAGAAACACCGCTGCGTTTTCAGCAACCTGTGCGGGCCGCCCGCGAGCCGTCGGCAACCTGGCGGCTGGAAACGCCGGCCTTTGGCGGGTTCCAGGTGTTCACCGAACCGCCGGACGGCGAGGCGCGGGCGTACGAGGGGATCGCGGTCCACCTGGTGATCGACGAGTTGACCGAGCCGACGCCGGTGCGCATAACCGTCAAGGAACCGGTGCTCAGCGAGCGGGACTGGCTGATGGCGGATGCGGTACTGGAACCGCATGGTGAAGGGCGGCAGACCTTCACGCTGTTGTTGACGGGGCGGCCGGTGATCAATCTGCCGGCGATGCGGATGACGCCCGGGCGCGGTGATCCGTACGACGTCGAGGCCACCGGTTTCGGGGTGCGCGTGACCGTCGCGGACGATGCGGTGTGGGTCATGGGGGAGAACGGGACACACATCGAGTTGATTGAAACCGATAAGGCGCAGGCGTTGCCGGTCGCTGCTGCGGATCAGTGGGCCTATTGGCGGCGCGCGTATATGACGCAGATGGAAGGCCATCAGTTCGGCGACGACACGGTCCAGCGCCCGTTGCTGTGGCTGGCGCATTTTGCGCAGGACGACGCCCGGTATCAATACCCGCTGCGGCGGGGCGGATTGCGACCGGAATACGAAGGGTTCCCGGGGGCGCGGTTCCCGGATCCGGTCGAGCCCGACAACCCGCATGGCGCACCGGATTGGGCGCTGTGGCAGCGGGCCGCCATGGAGCAGATGATCCAAGAGGCGCATTGGCGCATCAAGCACAACCAGATTGAAAGCGGGGAGTTCGGCTCCACGTGGAATGACGATACCATCACCGTCGAGGAGAGCTGGATCGGCTACGCGCTGGCCCTGGACAACGATCAGGGCAGCATCAAGACTGCGCTGCGCCGGTTCTGGGACGGGCTATGGGAAACCAGCCTTGACCGCCGCGGCGTCGGCCGCTACTACGGCAGCAGCGGGCACTACGCGGAGGAAGGGCTTATTAGCAACAGTGTGCGCCTGCTGGTGGATTACGGCGATCCGGTGACGGTGAACCGGGTGTTGAGCGCCGCCGCGCGGATGCGGCATTGGTTCGAGAAGACGGACGCGGGGTATGAGAGCCGGTCGAACTGGTTCGGACCTGACGGGGTCTGGTTCGAGCGTTCCGGGGGAGTTCGGTGGGACCTCACCAAGCCGGCCGGCTTTTTGACCTGGTACAACCGTCATCCCAAGGCGGTGGATTATCTCACCGGTATGGCCGGCGCTACGGATATGGACTGGCGCCGCGAGCCCCCCAGTACGTTTGACGGATTTACGCTCGCATCGCTGCTGCCGATCAAAGAGCAGCGCGCCTTGGCCGAGGAAGCGTTGGTGTCGGGGGGGCGCGGTCACCGGCGTCATCCCGATGTGACGGGTTGGCTGAATCTTGCGGGCGTGACGCCGGCGATTGAGGAGGCCCGGGGCCGGGCGTTTACGGGGCCGGGAAATCGATTAGCGCCCTACCGGGCGCTGGGGGATGTGGAAGGACAGTGGCAGCAGTGGCGGATCACCGGCGACGAGCAGTGGCTGGTGGATGCCTACCGCCGGACCCACGATTGGTTCCTGAACTACCATGAACTGCATACCGAGGCGTTTCCCGCGCTGGACCGCGTCACGGTGCCGTCGGAGGCGGTCATCAACTCGCGGCTGGGCATGCGGCCCTCGGGCCGGGGAACGGCGGGATTTCTGGTCTATCCGCTACACGGCATCAGCTACGAACGCGGGGCGCGCGAAGTCGCGGCACTCGTCACCGAAAACCTGCACGACCGGCTTGACGTGCGTTTCTACGCGTTCACCGACAACGAGCACGAACTTGACGCCCGTCTCTGGCGACTATACCCCGGCACGTACGAGGTGACGCTCACCGCCAGGGAGGGCGATGGACAGGACGGCGGCGAGGTCTTGATGAAGGACGAGATGCACCTGCAGCGCGGCGCACCGCTGTCGCTGACCTTGCCGGGGCGCCGGACCACGGAGTTGTCTATCCGGCCTGTCGACATTCGCGAACCCCATTTTGACGCACCCGACCCGGCCATCAGCCTTGATACCGTGGATCAAGTCTATAACCGCCACTTGGTGATCAGGGTGTATAACCTCGGCACCCAGCCGGCGCGGGATGTGCTGGTGCGCGTCCGGGACCGCGTCTCCGGTAACATCGTGCCGATGGGGGAGCAGCGGATCGATGAGATTGAAGCGCCGCTGGATTTCGAACCCCGTTACCGGACCGTACAGGTCGACAACATCTACACGATGGCGCGCGGGGTCATCATCGAGGTGGATCCCGAGGGCGAAATCGACGACTTGAATCCGTACAACAACCGTGTGGTGCTGGAAGACGGGCATGTGCAGGGGGCCATCCCCATCGGGGCCGAGCGGCGAAAGCTGAGAACGGGTGCCCCGCATCCGCAGGTGTATGGGCGCTGATTCCGTCAGAACGAGCTATTGCCTTTTACAGAACGGAAAGAGTCGCCCTCCAGATCTGAAGCCAGGCGTTGCCGGTACATTTGGAGGGCGGCGCTCCGTCGCCGCCGTACTGATAGGCCAGACTCTCGAAAAATGTGAGCACCGCTTACAGGCCAGACTGAACACCGAACTCCTGAACACTTTCAGCGAAGTTGGCTAGAAATTCTGGCGGCCCCATA
>SLLF01000008.1 GCA_007134175.1 Kiritimatiellia bacterium
GCCCGCTGCCGGCCGGGGCGGAGCCGCCGGCCCTATCAGCGCGATGGGAACCATCCATCACACCGGAAGCATACGAGGCCGGTATCGCCCGCATCAAGGACTGGATAGCACGCGGGGAAACCTACCAGGTGAATTACACGTTCGCCTTGCGTTCCGCCTTTAGCGGCGATCCGGCGGCCTTGTTTCTGCGATGGCACCGTGCCCAGCGGCCCCGCTACGGCGCGTTCCTGCAGTGGAAGGATCACGCCGTCTGTTCCGTATCGCCGGAATTGTTCTTTGCCCTCGACGGGGACGTATTGACGTGCCGCCCCATGAAAGGCACGACACCGCGCGGATTAACATGGACGGACGATGAAGCCCGCGCAGTCCAACTGCAGCATTCCTTGAAGAACCGGGCGGAGAATATCATGATTGTCGACATGATGCGCAACGACCTGGGCCGCATTGCCCGGCCGGGCAGCGTTATCGCCGGCCCGCTGTTCCAGATCGAACGATACCCTACCCTGCTGCAAATGACCTCCACCGTGCGCGCCCGCACCGGTGCGGGATTCCCGGCCATTATGCGCGCCCTTTTCCCTTCCTCGTCGATAACGGGAGCGCCCAAGATCCGGACCATGGAACTTATTCGCCGCCTGGAACCGGAACCGCGCAACCTCTATACGGGCACGATCGGCGCGCTGCTGCCGTCCCATCCTTTCAAAGCCAACGCCCAACGCTGGGCGCAATTCAATGTCGCGATCCGCACGGTGCTGATTGATACGGCCCGCAAGCGAGCCCACTACGGGACGGGCGGCGGCATTGTCTGGGATTCAAACACCACGGATGAATTCGAGGAATGCCGGACCAAGGCCCTGGTGCTGACTACCCCCCCCGTACAGTGCGCCTTGCTGGAAACGATTTTGTGGAAACCGGGCAGCGGAGGATTTCTTTTAAATGATCACATCGAACGACTCGCCGCCAGTGCCCGCTATTTTGATTTTCCCTTCTCCCGCCAACGCTTCCTCACGGCATGGCACAACGCGACCCATTCGCTCCCCCACGCACGGCACCGCGTCCGCATGACCCTTGATGAATCCGGCACCTTCCAGGTCGAATGCACCCGGCTCCCGCAGGGCCGAGGGGTCATGCGCGTGGCCTGGGATGATCAACCGGTCTCGTCACAAGACCGGATGCTGTACCACAAGACAACCTGCCGCGACCGCTACCGGCCAGCGTGCGCGCGCCACCCGGAAGCCGACGATGTGCTATTATGGAACGAACGCGGTGAAGTGACTGAATTCACAATGGCCAATCTACTGATCCAGCGGGATGGAGTATGGTTTACACCACCGGTATCCAGCGGACTGCTCGACGGCGTATTGCGCAGAACGTTAATCAGGCGCGGCCGTGTGCGCGAAGAGGTCATCCTGCGCAGCGAATTGGAAACCGCTCAACAGATTCTATGGATCAATTCCTTGCGCGGTTTCAGAAGAATTCAAATGGTGGCATACAGCGCTCCTCAGGAGCCGTCAGCAACAAATCAAAGGGGCGGCGTGTGACCGTTTATAGCGAGAAACGAACAACGGATATGTCAGCTAAAAGGAAACCCAACCTGCTTTTTGTGTTCTCGGACCAGCAATCGTTCGACATGCTGGGCTGTGCCGGCAATTCCCAGGTCAAAACGCCGCAGCTCGATGCGTTTGCCGGACAGGGAATCCGGTTTGAGCACGCCGTAGCCAACTGTCCCATCTGCACCGCATCACGGAGCATGCTGCTTTCCGGGCTTCATCCGCTGCACAACAACTGTTTTGAGAACGACCGTCGGCTACTGCCCGCCGAGGTAATCGGTCCAGGTCTGGGACACGTGCTGCGCGACGCCGGTTACCGGATGGGCTATATCGGTAAATGGCACCTCTTGGGTGGAGACCGGAAACGGGGGATTCCCCCGGGGCCTGACCGACAGGGGTTCGACGACTGCTTCCTAAGTAATAATTGCCACGTCAACTATCACCCGGACCATAGCTTCTATTGGGATGAACATGGCGAGAAGGTTCTGTTTGGAAAATGGGAAGCTGACGGGCAGACTGACCAGGCCCTTTCCTTTCTTGCGCATGGCCGGCACGACCAGCCGTTCTGCCTCTTTGTCTCCTGGCACCCACCCCACAACCACGGCGGCGGCGATCCGGCACGCTACACCGGGTTCGACGCACCCGGGGAATTCAAAGCCCTGTACAAGGAAGACGAAATCGTTCCGCGGGGACATCTGCCCGCTACGCCGGAAAACCGGCGTATGACGCTGGGCTACTACGCTATGTGCAGCGAAGTCGACCATCATTTCGGCCGGTTGATGGCCCAGTTGCAGACCATGGGCGTCGTGGACGATACGCTGGTGGTCTTCTGTTCCGACCACGGTGAAACGTTCGGCGCCCACGCGGCACACAACCACAAGGGCAATCCGGAAGATGTATCTGTTCGTATTCCCCTGCTCATGCGATGGCCGGGGGTACTGCCGGCCGGACACGCCCGCCAACTACTGATCGGCATGCTGGATATGGCCCCGACCCTGACGGGGCTGCTCGGGCTGGAGGTTCCGGATCATTGGCAGGGCCGGGATCTTTCTGCGGCTATCCTGGCCCAGGATGACACGGCCGTCGCGAGCATTCCCTTGTTTCAATTCCTACCATCCTGGCGCGGCATCTACACACGACGCTACACGTTCGCCATGGAACGGGTGGATCGTTCTCCCGCTTTCTATGCCCGCTTCAAGTCCGACCTACGGCCAAGCCGACAATACGTGCCCAGTCACAATGTATTCTATGACCGGACCATAGATCCCTTGCAACTGAACAATCTGTTCAATTCCACCGGGCACATCGAGACCGCCTGGGAGTTGACCCTGCAAACACATGCGTGGTGCGATCATTTTCGCGATCCTTTTCTATCGTATGAAGGCTTATTGGACGCGTTGGGCGGGCGGGAAGGTATTCCGCCCATTGACCTGATTGCCCCGCGCACAAACAGCTAAAACCAACCGGTCCAGGAGAATTAATGGCAACGAAGCAACCCAATATCTTATTCATCATGACCGATCAGCAGCGGTTCGACACCATCGCTTCTCTCGGGAACCCACACATCTACACGCCCCACATGGATCGTCTGGTCCGGCGCGGCGTGACGTTTACCCAAGCCTACTCCACCTGTCCCGTCTGCGTGGCCGCACGCTATACCATCCGTACCGGCCGCGAACCGCCCCTGACCCGAGTTTTTAAAAACGGGCATTTGCCGCCGGTCCCCGGACAAGCCACCACCATGGAAGGTCGTTGCGGCCCCTATCTGGCGCGTACGATGGCGAGTTTAGGTTACCGGACCTTCGGCATCGGTAAGTTTCATTCCAGCCCCTGGAATGAAGATCTCGGCTATGAATACCAGACGCACAGCGAGGAAACATACAAAAGCCCGGAACAGCGGGCCGGCGACGGGTTTGCCTCCTGGATCGCCCGCGAACATCCTGCCTTCGCCTATATCGAGGCGTTAATGGGGGAACGCACCGAGATGTACTACATGCCGCAGGTCAGCCCGCTACCGGCTGAACTGACCGTCGAGCGCTGGGCCGCCGACCGTGCGGTCGAACAACTAGCCGTGACGGATGACCGCCCTTATTTCGGCTTTGTATCCTTCATCGGCCCGCATCCTCCGTTCGCTCCGCCTGTCCCCTTCAATCGCATGTATGACCCCGACCGCATGCCTGCCCCCGTCGTGGGCGATATCGCGCTGGACCACATGGACGAGCAGATTCCATGGATGAATTATGCCATCTGGGCAGACGACATCGAAGCCGCCCGAGCCCGTGCGCTCAAGGCACGCTACTACGGTGAAATCAGCTATATCGACGATTGTCTCGGCCGCGTGCTGGATGCGGTGGAAGCGCGGTCGGACGCCGACCACACGCTGATTTGCTTCTTTGCCGATCACGGCGACCATCTCGGCGACCATCACGCGTGGCAAAAGGA
>SLLF01000147.1 GCA_007134175.1 Kiritimatiellia bacterium
CGCGTCCACCGGAGCTCCAGATTCTCTCACCAGAGGGTGGGATCACCGCAGCGGGGCAGCAGGGGACGCCTGTTCCGCATCGGCAAGCAGATCCGTCGAACGATCCGCCGGGATTCGGTACGTAGCCAGGATCGCTTGGTGTTCCGCCTTGGCCCGCTTCCGGTTCAGTACGATTTTGCGTCGGCCCGTGTTGCGGAACTCGATGAATTCATTGCCGGTACCGTCTTCGACACACGCAACCAAATGGCGCAAATTACGCACGGGCTTGCCGTCCACCGCTTCTATGACCCAGTGATTTTCACTGTGATAGCCTTGGTTCACATCGGCGGCTAATACTTTCAACGCCACCACCACTTCGTCCTGATTATCGGTAACGTAATTGCGGGCCAGGTGCACCATCAGTTCAGGAGGAGCGGTGTTCATCCAGTTGCGGCCCCACATCCGGAGGAGATTGACCGTGAGCGGCACGAACACGACGCCACCGTAAATATAGTAGGTGGGCAGCACATCGTACATTTCCAGCGGGACGAGCCAGTCCCGTTCCATCGGATACCGTAGCGGCACCTCAAGCTTCAGTCGCTTGCCGTTCCGCAGCACGTCCAGTGTGATCTGCCCGCCGACTTGCTGTCGCTGGATAAAATAGGCGAAGTGGGTCCGCTCGCCGGGGCGGAACGCAATCGTGGCGTCATCGGCAATCGGTTCGCCGTCAATGCGCAGCAGGACATCGCCGGGTACTAGATAGCCGTCTGCGGCCGAGTCATGCACGGTGTGTACCACCAGTACGCCGCTTTCCTCATCGTTCATCGCATAGCGCCGACGGAAATCAGGGTTTTCCATTGGTTGGGTGACGATACCTAGACCTGGAATGCCGTTGAATTGGCCGTCGGCGATGTCCTGGAGAAAGTGGTCAATCACGGGGGCGGGGACGATATAGCCCAGGTTTTCCGCCTGCGGGATCCCCTGCATGGCCACGCCAACGATACGCCCATCCACTACCGCCGGGCCACCGCTATTGCCCGGGTTGATCGCGGCATCGATCTGGGCCGCGAGCAAATGGGCCGAGCTATGGGCATAGGTTTGGTGTTCGATGCGGGAGATGACCCCTTTGGTTATACTGAGCGTATCGCCGCCCATAGGAAAACCGTACACATTCACTTCTTCCTGGGTCTCCGGCAGCGCACCGAAAGTCAGAGGTTCAACCCCGTCAAAGAAACCCGGATCATCCACGGTCAAAATGGCTAGATCGGCCCGGTGTGAGGTATGGAGCACACGCGCCTGGTACCGGCGTGCTTCACCGAAACGCCGCACCTGAACGAACGTCTGATCGCGCACGACATGGCCGTTGGTCAAAATACGGTTGTCCGCGATGATCGCGCCCGATCCGGTTGAGGACTGGGTGCCGCGCATGTTCCACGGATTGTAGTAGTCGGGGACGTTGTGGACGGTAAACACTTTCACGATGGCCTCACGGACATCCTGTGTTCGCTCGGCCTGGGCCGGCGCGGCGGCCAGCAGCCCCCCACCTACCCAACAGGCGAGAACATACTTCGTCATGCCACACCTCATTTTCTATCCGCGCAGCCGGGCCAGCGCCTCACGCAGTTCATCTTGCATTGCGGGGAGCAGGTCATAGTTGTCGGCTTGGATGGCCTCCAGCAGGCTCAGGCTTTCGTCGTGCAGCCCCTGCTGCTCGTAAAGTAACCCGGTATAAAAGCGGGCCAGGTAGTTGTAGGGGTCTAGTTCCAGCGCCCGCTGCAAGGCGGCCTGGGCCTCGTCCCATTGTCTTTGCCGCAGGTGAATAAGGCCATAGGTATGCCACGCAGCGGAGTGCTGCGGATCCTGTTGCAGGGCAACCTGAATGTGCTGCTGGGCTTGGGCATAGGCTCCGCGCCGCTGCAGCAGCCAGGCGAGGTTGACATAAGCATCTGTGCGCGCGGCTTGTCGCACGGCTGCCCGGAACGATGATTCCGCCAGCGCAAAGGCGCCCTCCGCCATCTGGAGGGTGCCTAATGCGTAGTTAGCAAGTGAATGGTCAGGATTGGCGGCCAGCAGGGTTTCGATGCGGCGCCGGGCCGGCTCACGGCGCCCGAATTGCCAGTCGTACGCCAGCAGCAGCTCGTGGGCGGGCAGGAAACCCGGTTGGAGCGCCAGGCAGCGTTCCAACAGGCGTTGGGCCTCGGTGGCGCGTCCCATTTGGGCGTAGATGCGGGCTGCAACGAAGAGGAGATCCGGACGCCCCTCGGCCCGGTTGAGGATCTGGCGTACCCCCCTTTCCGCAGCCGTCTCATCGCCACGCTCCAGCGCCAGCAAGGCGCGCCCGGCCCAGGCGCGCACATGATCCGGTTGTTCGCGGGTGATCGTGGCGAATATCTCCGCCGCCTCGGTTGTCCGGCCCTGCAACACCGCCAGTGAAGCCTGCTCAAGCGCGAGCGAGCGATCCGGCGCGACGAGTTGTAGCTGGTTGAGCGTTGTGGCCGCCAGGTCGGTTTCATGGCGCCGGAGATACGATTGGAAAAGCGCATACAGTAGATCGGGGTTATCCGGATTCGCTTCCAGCCGCCGCTGCAGTACCGCTAGTGGGTCGGCGGGTCGTGATGGCGGGTCCAGCGCCGTGTCGACTAAGAGTTCGGGATCAGTTGTGCGTCCAGCCAACGCGCCTGCACGTTCGATTTCCCGCAAACCGGCGCGCGGTTTGCCGGAGGCTACCCAAGCCCGCCCGCGCATGAAGTGTACGGCCGGATTGCGCACATAACCGTACCAGGAGGCCAGCATCCAGATGTCGGGGCGCCGTTCCCTGCGTTCCAGGCGCTGCTGCAGTGATTCCTGCCACACGGCGGTATCGGGATGATCGATGCGTTGGCCAAGCGCGATTAGATTGAGCAGCGCGCTTAGATTTTCCGGATCGGTCTCCCGCGCAAGGTGATAGAGGGTCTCGGCCCGGTCGGTCTCTTCCCTATCCTCCAGCAAAACCCCCAGGTCATTGGCCAGCTTGCCGAGGTGCCGGACGGCCCAGATCCCCAGTTGCGGTGCATAGGGGGTGTGCAAGGCAGTCGGGGAACCCAGGCGTCTGTGAAAATCGCGGAAGCCATGGTACAGGGTATCGGTATCCCAGTCGTCAGGGTTTGCCGCACCCAGATAGCAGGTGTTCAGCGGGATGGGCGTGTAGTCGGCAGCCAGCCAGTAATCTGGCCAGGTGAGCAGCGCCATGCGGTCCACCGCGTCCGGCTCGTTCTTCAGCCAGTCCGCCAGCAGGGCGGTCAGGTTAATACCCGCCAAACTTTGGTAGCGCGGCTCGTCGAAAAGCGAGGCTACATAGCGCCGGTAATGGGGGGCGCGCGCCTGGGAATAATCGATTAGTGTCAGGGGTCGGTTTTGGTCGGCGGCTAAGAGACGCAAATGCGGGTCGAGCTGGCCATTGGTTACCAGCCAAGTGCGGTCGCCCAGCACATTCAAGGTTTCCTCGGCCAGGGTATGCACGGCGACAGCGGCGCGGGAGGGCCACGCTAGGGCGCTGTGCAGGCCGCTTGCTACCAGCAGGATGGCCAGCACGGTGCAGTAGCTCCACTCGCGCAGCGAGAGCCCCGCGTAGCGTAGCGGCCGCACGGTGGGGCGCGGTGGACGCTGCGAATGCAGCAGCGCGGCACCGTAGCCCGCTATATAGCCGCCCCAAACGGCAATCATCACGAACGGCAACGCCAAGTACCGGCCAGGCTCAAGATGGCTGAGCGGCGAAAAGGGCAAACGGTAAAGCGTGACTAACGCCAACAACCCCAACACGGCATGAAGGAGCCAAGAACCTATTTGGGATACCCGATTGCGGTCCGCATGCTTGGGGGCTAGCACGACTATGCCGGGCAGGACCGCGATCAAAAGGATCAATAGCCAGCCGGTGCCCATGGCATGTCGACGCATGTTTGCCAAGACGTAAACGGCGACGGCACGCAGGCTGTCGCCCCAATGAGCGAAGGCAAACCATTCCGCCGTTGGATGGCGATGCAGCTGCCACACCGGGACCAACCACAATAGCGATCCAGCCAGCACGGCCAAGGCCGCCGAACCGATCGTGCGCGCATCCAGTCGTCCCGCTTGCAGCATGGCGATCAGCGCAAACAAAAGGAGAACCGGAGCGACCAGCAGGAGCAGCGGCACCTCGGTGACCACGGCGGCATAGGCGAGGCAAAAGGCATGGAACAACCTCCAATTACGCGTCTTCCAGAATCGCTGGAACAGCAGGGCCAGCAACACCAGCAACAAGGCGTCGAAGGTCAGGTGGTGGGCGCGCGTGGCGACCACCCAAAAGGGAAGCGACCCCATCAGGTAGAGCGCCGCGAAGCTGGCGGCAATGGTTTGCAGCGTTACGCGATGGGCAGGCGAATGTTTTTCCTCTTCGGTCCGATTATGCGGAATTCGGGCCACCAGCGTGTAGATGGCCCACACGGTCCCGGCGGCGCATACCGCGCTGAGCGCGTTCAGCCGCCCAGCCAATGCACCGCCCGGCAGGGCCGCCACGACGCGCACGCACCACCCCCAAAGCGTATTCGTCAAGGGCACAAATGGGTCCAACCGGGCAAACCGCACCATCAACAGCGCCGATTCGCCGGGATAGGCAAAAGGCTCCAACGTGACGATGTAGAGCATAAGCGCCAGCAAGCCGAAGAAGGGACCAAGAGGTAGATAGGGGCGGGCGTGGCTCCATAATTTCATGCGGCGGACTCTCCTCCCTATGGTTGGTGCAGACTGCGTCAGCGAACCAGGAGAACCGGGACTTTGGCTTGGGTGGTAACGCGGGTCGTCGTGCTGCCGAGAATCATCTCGCGGATACGGCTATACCCGTAAGTCCCCATGACAATTAAATCGCAGCCCTGCTCTTCACAGCTCGCTTGGATCGCATCAGCCGCACGCGGAGACTCGACGATCAGCGGCACGGCTTTGGTCCCCTGCTGCTCGACTTCGCGCAGGGCCTCTTGCGACAGGGCGCGGGCGGTATCGGCCCCTGCTGCCTCCTCCGCCACGGTCAACAGAATCAGCTCGGCGTCAAGGGAGCGAACCAGCTCAAGGGCGAAGGATAACGCGTGCCTTGCATGGTCGCTGCCGTCGTAGGCGAGCAATATTTTACAAATGGGATTGAATTCAGGCGGCGTAACCATGCACGGGGTCTCCGAATGGCGTATCAGCCGCTCGGCCGTGGATCCGAGCGCTGCGCCCACCATGTCCGCATGGATGCCGTGCCGCCCGATAACCACCAAGTCCGCTTCCGCTTCCTCGTCAAGGATTACCCGCGATGGATGCCCCATCCGGATAATGCCCTTGGCATTGCCGAGCTTGGCGGCCTCGCACAGCTGTTCGAATGCTTGCAGGATGGAGCGTCCTTTTTCTTCCAGCACCTCGCGGAACTGCTGCAACTGGTTGCCGTAGGGTTGGGCGCCGATCCATCCGGAAATATCCGCCATCAGCGGCCCCTCGAGGACCCGTGAATCAAGGACGTGCAATCCCGTCAAGGCGGCTTGGCATTGCTGGGCCAAGGCTATGCCGTATTGGGTGGCGGCATCACCGCTGCGGGAACCGTCGGTGCAGGCTAGAATTTTCGTTATCATGGGTATGCTCCTCTTGCCGGCTGTTCGATTTGGTCAGGCCATCACTGCCTGGGCAGCATACGTGGTTACACGCTGCTTGTCGAGAGGGCAGTCGTGGCCTGTCGCGCATGGGGGTGGCATGGTTCGCCGTTCAAGCGGATGTCTTTCCATTGGACGGCAGGTGCGCCCGTAGCCGGCTTTCCAGGTCGTGTTCCGCCAAGGCCGTGACCAGTTCGTCCAGCTCGCCGGCCATAATGCGGTCGAGATGGTAGAGGGTCAGGTTGATACGGTGATCCGTCAGCCGGTTCTGCGGAAAGTTGTAGGTGCGGATACGCTGGCTGCGATCACCGGAGCCGATTTGCGTGCGGCGCTCGTCCGCCTCGCGATCAGCCTCCTCCTGGCGCTTCAGGTCAAGCAGCCGCGCCCGCAGTACACGCATCGCTTTCTCCTTGTTGCGGTGTTGGGATTTTTCGTCCTGGCAGGTGACGACCAGTTGGGTCGGCAGGTGGGTCAGGCGTACGGCGGAATCGGTGGTGTTGACGCTTTGCCCGCCGGGTCCGGAAGAGCGAAAAATATCGACGCGCACCTCTTCCGGTCGCAGGGCGATCCCGTCGAGCTCGTCGGCCTCCGCCAATACGGCCACGGTGGCGGCCGAGGTGTGAATGCGGCCGCTGGCCTCGGTTACTGGAACGCGTTGGACGCGGTGGCCGCCGCTTTCGAATTTCAGCGTGCGGTATACCTGTTCGCCTTCCACCGCAAATATGATTTCCTTGAAACCGCCGCGCGAGGAGGGGTTGGCCTGGATCAAATTGGCTTTCCAACCGCGATTCTCCGCATAGCGGGCGTACATACGGTAAAGATCCCCAGCAAACAACGCCGCTTCCTCCCCCCCCGTGCCCGCGCGGATTTCCACAATCGTGTTGCGGCTGTCGTCGGGCGACGGCGGCAACAGGGCTACTTGCCAGGCCCGTTCAACGGCAGGGCGGTGGCCTTCGAGTGTTGCGCGTTCCTCGCGCGCCAGATCCGCCAGGTCGGCGTCGGTTTGTTCGTCCGCCAACAGTGCTTGGTTATCATCGATTTGCTGCAGCAGATGTACGTATTCCGTCGCTTTGCGGTGGAGATCCTTGAGATGGGCATGTTCCTCCATCAACGCCCGGTAGCGTTGGGGCTGGCCGGCGGTCCCGGGATCGGCCAAGTCATTTTCCAGCTTCGTCAGCCGCTGCTGCAGCTGGTCAATGTACTGGTTGTCAATCATGGCAGGAATAGCAAACGAACAGGCCGGGCAACCGGTAACGGCAGCCCGGCCTGTGGACCGAGGGAGGAAGCTACTTCGCGGCGGTTCGGGCACCATACCGTTTACGGAATCGTTCTACGCGGCCTTCCGTATCAATGTATTTGGCCTGTCCCGTGAAAAACGGGTGACAGGCGGAACAACTGTTTACATGCATTTCCTTAACGGTCGAACGCGTTTTCACCACATTCCCGCAGGCGCAGGTAATAGTCGCCTCTGTGTATTTCGGATGGATATCCACTTTCATGGTCAATGTCCCTTTGTAATGCTGAGCCTCTTGCCTGACTTCGTGCCAATACGGTAAAGCTGACACCCCTCCCCACAACCCGAAAAAACGTGCTCGTGTTCGAGGGCGGCGTATCATCGCCACCAAGGTCATTTTGTCAGAAGCTCTATCTGCTAAAAACGCCGCGAATGTACCACGTGCCCGGCCCATTGCAAGCGAAATTGTAGACACTCCCAGAGGCACAATAAATACGTTGAAATATCCAGGCTAATGGTTGACGATGAGCCAAATGGCGTGCAGATTGCCCCGTCAAGTCATGACAACCCGTTGTTGCCTGCAGGGAGTAGCGTTTACGAACATGAAAGGTGTACTTATTTATATTGCGACGACCTGCCTGGTGTGGGGTGGCGCATGGCGGGCGCGGGCTGCCGAGTGGACGGTTGACACGTGGATCGAGGAAGTGGCGAACCGTATGGTCGCGCTCGAGAGGATTGAGCAAACGGCGACCTTGACGATAACCGTAACAACGGCTGATCGCGAAGATGAAACGATACAGGAGCGCTTGTTCCGTTACCAGCGGCCGGACCGGGTAAAACTGGTTGCCGAAATGAGTTCGCTTGCGGCCGATGGTCAGACGTTGACGGTGGCCTTTCCCGCGCTGGGGTATTTCATGACCTTTCCCATGGAGGATGGGTTGGCGGCCGCTTGGGAGGAACACTCTCCCTACCTGGGCGCGATGATGTTTCCTGACATTGCCGCATTGTTGGCGACTGATCCGGCGGCCCATTTGCGGGCGCTACTGGCTGGCATGGAGCGGGAAGGACTAGCGATCGAGTTGCATGGCGCGGTCGAACACAACGGTCGCGATTGCTGGCACTTGCGACTCGTAGATGCGTCGCCTGGAGGGTTGTTGGCGGATGGGATGGATGTGTGGGTTGATCAGGCTACGGGCCTGATCGCGGCGCTTTCCGCCGAGGTGGATATGGCGGCGGGTTGGGATGGCGACCAGCCCATGCCGCGTGGAATGCCGGTGGCCTATTCGGTGCACTATGCCGCGCGCGTGCGTGGTGGCGGGTCCACGGTGACCGATGATCGGTTTGCGCTGGATGTGACCGGCTTGGTTGAGGTGGCCGATTTCGAGGCGCTGGCCGATGCCATGCAAACCGCAGAACCGCCCGACCCACAAGTCGTGGTGGGGCAACCGGCGCCGGACTTTAGCTTACCACTGCTGGATGGTAGCACCTTTCACCTCGCCGAACATCGAGGGTGGGTCGTTCTGGTAGACTTTTGGGCCACGTGGTGTCCGCCCTGTGTCGAATCGCTGCCGTATCTACAGTCGCTTTACAGTGGAATGGACACGGATCAAGTGGTCTTTATTGGCGTGAGTCTGGACCAGGAAGCGCAAGTCGACCGGGTGCGGGCAATGTTGGATCTGTTCGACATTGGCTATAAAGTCGGGATCAACGCGGCTGGGGATATCGCGACGGCTTACGGCGTGCACAGCATCCCGCATCTGTTCGTGATCGATGGTGAAGGAATTGTTCGCCACCAGAAGGTCGGGTTTTCAGTGGAACGGATGAAAGAAGTGGCGGCGGCCCTCGAAAAGTGGTCGGCGGTGGAAGGGAAAAGCAACCCACATGAGTAATGCGAAAGAAATTTTGGTGGTCTGCACCGGCAATATTTGTCGTAGTCCAATGGCCGAGTATGTGCTTCGTCATCAACTGCCGGCCGACGGCAGTTGGGCGGTTTCTTCGGCGGGGGTTTTTGCCGCGGACGGCATGCCGGCGAGTGCGTCGGCACTGGAGGTGCTGGCGGAATGGGGTATTGACGGGACCGCGCATCGCAGTAGGATGCTGACTGACGAGCGGCTGGCCGCGGCAGATTATGTGCTGGTGATGACGCACGCGCATCGCGAAGCGATTCTATCCCAGTGGCCAACGGAGGCGGATAAAGTGTTCCTGCTGGGCGAATTCGGCCGGGGGTCATATCCGCAGGAAATAGCAGATCCGATAGGGCAGTCGACGGCAACCTATCGCCGGGTGGGGGGGCAATTGCGCGATGCCGTGGCGGATTTTATCTTGTACTTGGTGGGAAAAGGGGAATTAACGTCCCGCAATGGGGGGAATAAGGAAGCATGAAAATAGCGTTAGGCGCCGATCATGGCGGTTATGAAATCAAGCAAACGATCAAGACACATTTGCTGGATCTGGGTATGGTGGTTGACGATGTCGGCACCGACAGTACGGAATCGGTCGATTATCCCGATTACGCGACGCAAGTGGCGCGCATGGTTTCGGAGGGGGATGTCGACCGGGGCGTGATCGTTTGCACGTCCGGTATCGGCGTCTCGATTATGGCCAATCGCTTTCCGCGGGTCCGGGCGGGGCTTTGCCAGTCGGTGCCTATGGCCAAGATGGCCCGTACCCATAACAACGTCAACGTCCTGGCCTTGGGTGGATCGCTGGTTGACGCGGATGAGGCGAAGGCCATCACCGATGCCTGGCTGAACACGGCGTTCGAGGGGGGGCGCCATGAGCGGCGCCTGAACAAGATTCAGCACTATTCCGCCCTGATCGACGATCCCGTGGTGTTGCATGATACCGACCCGGAAATCTACGCGGCACTGCGTGCTGAAGCCCGCCGGTTGCGTGAGAACATCGAGCTTATCGCGTCGGAAAATTATGCCAGCCGGGCGGTGCGTGAGGCGCAAGGGTCGGTCATGACCAACAAGTATGCCGAAGGGTATCCCGGCAAACGGTGGTACCACGGTTGCGATTTTGTGGATGACGCGGAGCGACTGGCGATTGACCGTGCCAAGCAGTTGTTTGGTGCGGAACATGCCAATGTCCAGCCGCACAGCGGTAGCGGCGCCAATATGGCGGTCTATTTCTCCGTGCTGGATCCGGGCGATACCATCTTGGCCATGAGCCTGGCGCATGGGGGGCATTTGACTCACGGGCACAAGGTCAACTTTTCCGGGCGTTTCTTCAACGTGGTCCAGTACGGCGTTGATCGCGAGACGGAACGAATCGACTACGATGAAGTGGAGCGATTGGCGGATGAACACAAACCCAAGCTGATCTGCTGCGGGGCCAGCGCGTATTCCCGCATCATTGATTTCAAGCGCCTACGGAAGATTGCCGATGGGGTGGGGGCCTATCTAATGGCGGATATGGCACACATCGCCGGCTTGGTGGCTGGTGGCTGTCATCCTAACCCGGTGCCCTACTGCGAGTTTGTTACCACGACCACGCACAAGACATTGCGCGGGCCGCGCGGGGGACTGGTCCTCTGCCAGGAGCGGTTCGCCGCCGATATCGACCGGCAAGTTTTCCCGGGCATCCAGGGGGGGCCGCTGATGCATATCATTGCAGCCAAGGCGGTTTGCTTTCATGAAGCCCTGCAACCGGAGTTCAAGGCCTACGCGCAGCAGGTGGTGCAGAATGCCCAGACGCTGGCCGCCCAATTGGAAAAGCGCGGTGTGCGCATCGTTTCCGGTGGTACCGATAACCACGTCATGCTCGTGGACCTGACCGCGTTGGACGTGACGGGCAAGGACGCGGCGGCGGCGTTGGACGCCGCTCGGATCACCGTGAACAAGAATGCTATCCCGTTCGATAGCCGCAGCCCGTTCGTCACCTCCGGTGTTCGCTTGGGCACGCCGGCGGTAACCACCCGCGGCATGGCCGAGGCGGAGATGGAGACCATTGCCGCCTTTATCGAGCAGGTACTGGTGAAGCCGGACGATAAGAAGCTGCTGAAGCGGGTAGGCGGGCAGGTCGCGGAGTTTACCGCACCGTTTCCCGTGCCGTAAAGCTGGCTTGCAATGCCATGAAAACAATTTCAACCAGCCGTAACGGGCACTGGAACGAGTGGGTCGATTCATTCTGTAACCATCTCGAATTCCTGCAGGAATCGGGTCAGCGCCATATCGCGGTGGATCGGGGCGACGTGGTCGCCTTGCGGACCACACCGTCTGCCGGTCGGCCTGCGGGGGAAGCGGCCGTAGCGGGATCAACCGCCGAGGAGGCGGCACGGCCGTCGGCCACCCCACCGGTACCCGCGCCGGGGAAATCCCTTCCGGCGCTGGAGGGGATTGCAGTGCGCATAGCCGGATGCCGGTTGTGCGGGTTGTGCGAAACCCGGACCCGAACGGTGCCGGGGCAAGGGAACACGCGCCCCGAATTGATTTTTATAGGGGAAGGTCCAGGCGCCGATGAGGACCAGCAGGGGTTGGCATTTGTCGGGCGGGCTGGGCAGTTGCTGACCAAAATCATAAGCGCCATGGGCTTGACACGGGATGAGGTCTGGATCGGGAATATTGTCAAATGCCGGCCGCCCAATAATCGCGTGCCGAGCGCTGACGAAATGGCCGCCTGCCTACCTTACCTGCGGGAGCAAATCGCCCTGCTGCGCCCGAAAGTGATGGTGTGTCTAGGCGCCACGGCGGTCAAAGGATTGTTCAATCCCACTGAGGGCATTACCAAATTGCGTGGCAAGTGGTTGTCGTTTGAGGGTATCGACACCATGCCGACCTATCATCCGGCCTATTTACTGCGGAACCCCCCGGCCAAACGGGATGTATGGGAAGACATGAAAGCCGTGTTGGAGCGTTTGGGCCGGATCCCGCCGCCGCGTTAACCCAATCCTGGTTTCCATCCGTCCGCAGCGCTTTTCCGGGGCTTGACAATTAGGTGGAATGGGCTAGGATGCCGATCCTTTCTTTAGCCGTTGGGGGGTTAGCTCAGTTGGGAGAGCGCTTGAATGGCATTCAAGAGGTCGTGGGTTCGACTCCCATACCCTCCACCAGCATCCGATCACAGCCCGGTGTGGAGCCGAGGCGGGAGGAACGTCAATGATACGCTGGACCGAACAATGCATACCTACCCTGCGCAATGCACCTCAGGACGCCGAAATCGCCAGTCACCGCTGGATGTTGCGGGCGGGCCTGATCCGGAAGCTGGCGGGTGGTCTCTACACGTTCTTGCCGCTGGGCCTGCGGGCGCTGCGCAAGGTGGAGCGGATTGTCCGTGAGGAAATGGATCGTGCCGGCGCACTGGAACTGCTGATGCCGGCGCTGCATCCCCGTGATATATGGGAACGTACCGGACGCTACGAGGTGTTGCAGGAGGTGATGTTCAAGATTCACGACCGGCAGGACCGCGAGCTGGTGCTCGGCCCGACCCACGAGGAGATCATTACGGATCTCGTGGCCAACGAAATCCAATCGTACCGCCAACTGCCCCGGAATTTCTACCAGATCCAAACCAAATTCCGCGATGAGATCCGGCCCCGCTTCGGCCTGATGCGCGCCAAGGAATTCATCATGAAGGACGCCTACAGCTTCGATGTGGACGATGCCGGTGCCACTGCCAGTTACCGCAAGATGTACGAGGCGTATCGCAGGATCTTCGAGCGGTGCGGCCTGCGCACCCGGATCGTCGAGGCGGACACCGGAGCCATGGGTGGGCAATCCTCCCATGAGTTCATGGTGCTGGCCGAAGCCGGCGAGGACGGGTTGGTGGAATGCAGCGCCTGTGAGTACGGGGCCAATCTGGAGCGGGCGGAAATAGGGGATCAACCGCCCCGCGTTTTCGCGGAAGCCGACAAACCGGCGCAAGCTGTTCCGACGCCCGGTCGACGGACGATCGTGGAGGTGGCCGCATTCCTCGAGGTCGCACCGGAACAGATGATCAAGACACTGATCTACCAAGTTGACGATCAACCCGTCGCGGTGCTGGTGCCGGGGGATCGTGAGGTGAATGAGGTCAAGTTGGCACACGCACTGGCAGGCGTCACCCCGGTACTTGCCAACGACGCCCAAGTGGAAGCGGTGACCGGCGCGCCGCCCGGTTTTGCCGGTCCTTGCGGACTGGAAAACGTGCGGTTACTGGCCGATGAGCGGTTACACGGCTTGCGCGGTGGAGTGACGGGAGCCAACCAAGTGGATACCCATTTGGTTCACGTGGATCTGGAGCGCGACGCAGCCCCCTTGCACTATGTCGATCTTGTGACGGCTCAAGCCGGGGATCCCTGCCCTCGCTGTGGTGCGCCGCTGCAGGCCAAACGCGGGATCGAAGTGGGCCATGTCTTCAAACTCGGCACCAAGTACAGTGAGAAACTGGGTGCCCTTTATCTGGACGAGTCCGGGCAGCAACACCCTTGCATCATGGGTTGCTACGGCATTGGCGTCACGCGAACGCTCCAATCGATTATCGAGCAGCACCACGACGCGGACGGCATCCTATGGCCCGTGGGCGTGGCGCCTTACACCGTCGAAGTCCTGATAATCAACCATGCACATGCCCCGGCCGTCGCGGCAGGCGAACAACTGGCGCGCGTGTTGACCGAAGCCGGCCTGGAGGTGTTGCTGGACGACCGGGATGAGCGGCCCGGCGTGAAATTCAAGGATGCCGATCTGATTGGACTGCCGGTACGGATCGGTATTGGCGAAAAATCCCTGGCGCGCGGCATGGTGGAAATGAAGCGCCGGACGGACGGCGAGGTGACGGAATGTCCACCACAAGATGTGCTGAAAACACTTGCCGCTTGGGGCATCGCCCCATAGAGTGCCGCGTAGGTTAGCGAGGATCCATGATGGCACGACGATACGAAGTTGAAGGAACGAAATCCTACTTGATTGCGGCCTGGGTATTGGCGGCACTTTCGCTGTGGCATATTATAGACGGCTGGGTGCCACAGGCCCGCTGGCGTGGACGGGAGGCCTCGGCCATCGTGACGCTGGATGAAGGATCCCTGCTGGTGCAGGCGGTGCGGGTGGGCACTAATTTAAACGGGACCGTGGTCCGTGTAATGGCCACGTCCGAAATGTTGGTGCCTGATGACGCGTCTGTTCAGGTCGAAAAACAGGACGGACGGCTTGATATCTGGTTTCAGCCAGGACAAGCCACGATGGCCGACCTGCTGGCAGTGGTCGATGCACTGGAGCCTTTGACGGCTAGGCCTTTGGATGATGAGTTCCCGGTTGACCGCGTATTATCGGGCCCGGCTCGGTTGGAGGTGGAACTGGTACACGGCCGCGAGGGGAAATATCCCGATTTTCCCGAGTCTTGGTACGATTTCCGGCTGCACGAGTTTTACGCCTATAATCGCTACACAGGGGTCTTGATGGCGATTGCAGCCATCGTGTGCGCCTATATTCATCGGGTAGTGAAATAGGCGTCGGAGTTTACAGGTTTCAGATTTCGGGTGTCAGCCTGTGAGCGGGGCTCATGTTATTCGAGGCGGGTGAGAAGTTCAATGGGCTGCGGTTTTGGATTTCAGCGGGGCCGCTGGGCCTTACTTGGATTTTTCAGGCATGATAGAACGGACGACGCTTACGGTGGACGAACGGCCCGCACCGTCGTCCGTAAGCGTCCACCGGATCTCCGTGTTCTCTCAGACAAGGAACGCCTCGGAATAATGGCCTTGACGGTTTGCTTGCAGAGCCTATGATCCACGGGAATCAGGTGGGGGCGATACTTTTAATCGAGACCGAAAGGTGGTTTATAATGACCAAACGCGAAATGGTGGTGCGTATTGCGGAAGAGACCGGGCTGATCCA